>NZ_JBQTHF010000060.1:0-171813 GCF_052390155.1 Actinokineospora sp.
TATCCGCGATCCTGGTGATATTCCCCGTCGGGTCGTAACTGTAGGCCCTGTCCGCCACCCCGTACGAGGTCGCCGTCTCCCGCGTGGTGCTCGACCGCGCCAACCGCCGGGTACCCAACTCGTACTCATTGGTCAGGAAAACATTACTCGCACTATCCTCACGGTCGTAAACCTCGCGCAACACCTCCCCATACGGTGAATACGTCGTCGCGGAGACGAGTGAACCCACGGCGCCGGTGAGTGTCTCCGGCAAACCCATGCTGTTGTAGTAGGTGCCCGAGGAGTCCGCAGGCACAATGGTGACGCCACCGGACACCGCAGCGCGGTACGAGGTGTCCTGGAGTTTCCCGGTCCAGGTATAGAGATAGAACACCTCGTAGGTGGTGCCGAGAACGCCTTCCGCCGCGTTGGGCAGGATCATCTTTCGGCCCGAGACTCGACCACCGGAGTCGTATCCGGTGACCTTGTCGGTGTACGCGTTCCCCGCCGACCACCGCCGCGACAACGCGGGCATGCCCAGACCGTTCGGAACACCGTTGGAGTCCTTGACCGTGTCGTATTCCCACTCCGCCAGTTTCGTCCCGGCCGTCGAACCGTCGTACCGGCCCACAGTGCGGCCGAGCCTGTCGTAGGCGAACGCCAGGGTCTTGCCCCGCGCGTCGGTGGAGGTGAGCATCCGACCCGCGGCGTCGTAGGTGAACGCGCTGTGTCCGCTGTCGGGATCGTCGGTCGTGATCTTGCGTCCGCGCAGGTCGTACCCATACCCCCACCGGTTGCCCGCCGCGTCGGTGACACCGGCAAGGTGCCCGGCGGGCGTGTAGGCGTAGGTCGTGGTGTCGAACGAACTGCCCACCGCACCCGTGTACTGGCGCTTCTGCACCGTACGGCCCTGCGCGTCACTGATCAGCGTGGTCGCGGTCCCGCCCGCGGGCGGCGTGTTGTGCACCCGGTCGCCGCCGTAGGCCGTGGTCGTGCGCCACTGCTCGACGTTGTACTTCCGGTAGGCCGCCACGATCGGTCGGGCGAGACCGTCGAACTCGGTGATCGTCTGGTTGGGCAACTGCCAGTCGAAAGCCCCGGCCAACACACCTGACGCAGGCTGATCGTTGTAGTAGGGCGCGCTCTGCTTGTAGGCCAAGCCACGCGAGTCGTACATCATGTCGGTGATCAACCGGCCACCACCAGGAGCGGGAGTCTGCGTCTGCCGCTTCCGCAACAACCCGTCATAGAGCGTGTACGCGGTCAGATACCTGTTGTCGTCCTGAAGCTGCTTGGTCGCCACCACACTGGGCGCGTTGGTGTTGTAGGAGTACACGTACTCCGCGTCGGCGAGATCCCGACCCTTCAGATGCCCCGGCGACCACACACGCGCCAACCGCCCGAGCGCGTCGTACTCCATGTCGGTACGACGGTTGTTCGGGTCCACGGCGGCGACCGTGGCGTTCCACGCGGGCTCCAAGTACACAGTGGACACATGACCGAGCGGGTTCGTGCTGGTGATCGAGGTGACCGGACCCGTCGTCGGGGTGTACGCGGTCGTCGTCTTCTCACCGGACGCGTCGACAACCTCAACGGGCCTGCCGAGCGCGTCGTAGACCGCGGTCGACGCCGTCACGAACCGCTGCCCCGCAGCGTCCCAGGCGTCCAGGGCTTCCGCCTTGGTCACGCCGCCGCGCGTCGGCGCGACGCCGTACTCCTGCCCGTCATACGACGAGCGTGCCTCGGACCGAATCGTGGTGGCGGACGCGGCCACGGCACAGGTTCCAGTGACCGCCTGCACATTCCGCGCGTACGTGAGCAGCCACGCGGTCGTGTTGCGGACGTAGGTGGTCCTGGTGCACGACTCGTCACCTGCGACCGCCAGATCACCCAGATCCTCCACTTGAGACGGGAGGCCGTATCCGTCGAACGTCTTGTGCACCGCGGTGCGCCGCCACGCCCCGGATTCGAGCAATGTCCTGCCCCGGACCCCGGAGATACCGGACAGCAACGACTGCGAGCCGTCGGTGCCGGTCGCGGTCGGGGCGGACACCCACGGATCGTTCACCGACGCGGCGACGAGCTGCCCACCGGAATACTGCCTGGACTCCCGCAGGAAACCTTGCAACCTGGCCACATCCCGGACCGGTTCACCCTCGCTTGTGGACACAAAGACGCTCCGTGTGCCACTGGGCAGCCGATCTCCGTCCATCCCACGCAGGAACACGCCTTCGGTGACGCTCTGCGTCCCGGACGGCTCGCCGGTGACTGTGCGCACCGTGTCGTATCCGCGCCAGAGCGACCAGGTACGGCGGGCCGGGGCGGCGAAGTCGTTCTCGTCGTGGTGCCAGGCCGCCCCACCGAGATAGTCGTAGTGCACCTTGAAAAGACTCGACGCGCCCGTCCGGTCGTCGTCGGTCACGTCGGTGACGACGTACTTGTGGAACCAGTCCATGACCGGCTCCGTGGCTCCCTCCGGTGTCCACCAACTCGGGTAGCAACGCAGCGTGTTCGACTCGGGCGAGGAAGGCATGCGAGTCGTCAGGTCGCAGTCCATGTCGCTGTACCTGACGCTGGTGTACGCGCCGGTCTCATTGGTGATACCCGTGATCCGATACCTCGTGAGCGCCCAGTCGAAGCTGAAGGTGTCGACCCTGTTGCGCATCGCCGTGCGGTCGAAAGTCGTCGGGGGCAACGTGATCGGGCTGCCGACGTGTCCGGTTCGGACGATCGACCTGAGGTTCAGCACTGGTGTCGACTGGCGGGCGCCCGGGTCCGGGTAGTCCTGGGTCAACGTCCAGGAATCGACATCGCGGTACCCACCCGAGCCATCTCCGGCTTGTGCGGTCACCTTGTTGAGTCGCTTGCGGGTGAAGAATGTCGGCGACACCCGGTTCGTGCACTGCTCACCCGCGGCGCAGAGTTGATCCGCGGGCACGTCCGGCCACGATGCGGCCGTGGCTGCGTTGAGCTGAGCCGGGTCACAAGTGACGCTCCCAGAAGCGATGCAGCGTTCCGCCGTCTCGAACAACACCCTGCCCGCCGCCGCACCGAACACACTGGTAGAACGCAGCCCGTACTCGATGCGGTCCAGGTGGCCACCGCGCACATACGAGGTACCCGCGGCCGGATCGAGGTTGCGGCCGTAGAAGTTCGTCTCCGGCGAGTAGTAGTACGACGTGACATTGCCGTGCGGATCCACTATGTAGTCCAGGTTCCAGCGATAGGCCTGCTGACACCACGACACCTCGAAGGTCGCGGCGGCACAGGGCTCGCCGCCGTTGTTCCCGTAGACCGGAACGGTCCACGCCGACCGCGTCTCCGGCTTGCCCGCGATCCAGCCCGGCAGCCGGTTCATGCCGAGGAAGTACTGCGTCCCGTCCGGTGTGGTGACCTTCCAGTACTCACCGTCGTTGTCGCCGTTCACTGATCCGGTGAACCGCTCGATCCTGGCCCCGTCGTCGTTGCGGGCCCGCCACACGCCGGTGCTGCTGTCCTTCACCAGTTTCCCGGAAACACCTGCCAGGCTGATCGTCGCGTTGTCGGTGGCCCAGCAGTTGTCGCCGGTCGTGCGCTGCCCATTGGTGCCGCCGAGATCCTCCGAGCAGGTCTTATAGGACCGCTCGATGAAGCCGCCCGCGGACAGATCCCACCCGTCACCTACCACCGATGCCTGGTTGTTCGTCGCCGAGGTACGCCCGTCCAGACTCTGCGAGGAATACCCCAGCGACACGGTCGGCGCGGAACCGGCGGCAGGCGGCGGAACACGCATCGGGTAGCCGTAGGTGAAGTCGCCCGCCGAACCTCCACCGGTCCATGAGCCCGCCGGGGCCAGCGAGCTGGCCGTGTACGCCCCACCGACGCCGCCCGGTGCCGCCGTCACCGCGAACACGCCCGCGGGGGCACTCGACTGCGTCGCGGTGACCGACCTGTCCGCCACCGGAGACTGCAGGGTGACCTCGCCGGAGACGACGCCCACTTCGAGATCGTTCTTGGCCGCGGATACCGGCTCGGCTGCCCGGCACACGGGGTTCTGCGGGGTGGTCAGCGCGCAGGCGGGGAGCTTGACCAGCCGCAGCCGAGCGGCGTAGTCGCCGCCGAACGCCCGCCCGAAGGAGCTGTAGTCCACATCCACCCGCAGCGGCTCGCCAGTGCCGACACCGGCCATGCTGAAGACCAGCCCGTGCACGCCGAGTGCCCGGGACACACCCTGGTCCGCCACGGTCACCGTGACGGTCGCGTCCCGCTCCGCGTCGCCGCTCGTCGCCACGCGCGGCAGTCGGCGTATCGAGACCGGCGTCTCGCCTGCCCGTTCGGGTGCGCTGTCAACCTGGGCACCGTCTACGGCGCCGGACAGGGTCACCCGAGCCGTCGCCCGTCCAGGCCACGAAGGTGCCGCCACCGTCGCCATCACGGCCTTCGCCGCCGGGTCGGTGGGCAATCCCCGCGGCGAGACCCCCGTCACCGGGACGGACTTCTCTTTCTGCAGCTCGGGAAGCTTCCATCCGAAGCGGACCTGCGGCGCGGCCACCGCGGGCACCGACGACGCGAGCAAAGCGACCGCCGTGGCCGCGGCGACAGCCCGACCGAACAACCCGACACGGCCTGCCGAGTTCCTGACGCGAACATTCATGGTCAACTCCACAACTTGGTGCGCAGCAGGGCACGCGTAAGTCCGCAGGACTACTGATGTTTCGATTCCTGGTACCGGGTCTGGACATCGGCGGCACTGAGGACACCGGTGTAGATGCGGACGTCGTCGATGTCGCCTCGCCATGGATCGGAGTAGCCGCCGTTCCAGGTACCGCGGCCGATCAACAGGTTGCCCGTGGAATGCCAACCGGTCACCCCGCTGCCATCCGGCGTGCCGGAGAACGTGCTCTGCCGGACACCGTTGACAGACAACGAGATCGTGCCTGCCGCACCGTCATACATGGCCGCGAGGTGCACCCATGTATTGGTCGCGGCGGTCGCATTCGAACAGGCCGACCGACCTGTCGCGGACGGCTGGTCGAATGTCGTCAGGCACCATCGGCCGGAGTCCGGCCGGTAACCGAGGATGAACGGCGAGTACGACGGGCCGTCGACGGCCACCACGGCGCGGGGAACCGTGGCGTCGGTGAGCCTGGCCCACGCCATGACCGTGTACGACTGGTCGGTGCGCAGCTTGTTCGGCCGCGCGGCGGTGATCTGGCCGGTGCCCGACGCGTCGAACCTGGCCCACTGGTCCTCGCTGGTCGGAGTCCAGTTGGGGTCACCTGGATCAGCCGGAGTCCCCGCCCACGTCACCCCACCCGCCAGAGTCCCGGTATATCCGGCGATCGTGTCCACCGCCGCGGTACCCGTGCCATCGTCGAGGCGGTACCGAGCCCGGCCCACCCACGTGTTCGCCACCGCCGCGGCCTCCGCCGCGCTGATCTCCCGACCCCACAGGCGGACTCGGTCGATCGTCCCGGGAAAGTAGTCCGCGCGGACGCCGTTCCACTTCCCCGCACCGACGACGAACCCGCCCGCCTGGGCGTCCCACAGCGTCGCCGTGGCCGTGCCGTCGATCTTTCCGTTGACGTACAAGGAGATTCTCTTCGAGTTCGGCTCATAGCTGCCGACGAGATGGGTCCATACCCCGACCTGTGGGGCCGCCGCCGACATCGCCCTAGCCACCGGTGCCGCATCACTGTCGGCCTGCGGCGCGCTCATCGCCCACCGGCCGACGTCCGCGGCGTACTGCAGGGCGAACCCACTGGCCCGGACGCCGTCCTGGCCCGCCACGGTGTAGCGACCTCCTGCGTCGTTGAGTTTCACCCAGGCGGACACCGAGAAGGCCCGGTCCGTGCGCACAACGGGGCTCGACGTGCTCGCGTATCCGCCGTTACCGGTCAGCAAACCGTTGTCCGCGTAGCCATTGGCGAACGACGCCCCACCGCTGAGGGTGAGCGCACGGCCATTGCCGGTGCCATCGGACGCTGTGCTGCCACTGGTCTCCGACATCTCCCAGATCGCCACCGGACCCGCCGCCACACCGACCTGGAAGGTGTACTGCACCCGACCCGCGGACGGGTTGCCCGCCCGGTCGAATGCCTGCACGTACAGGATGTTCGTACCCTGCGCGGTCGGGGTGACCGGCACGGCCACGGACCCATCCGGCGAAGAGACGTCCACTCGGTGTTCCAGTGTGTCCGTGTTGATCGACCACCGGTAGTAGGCGACATCCATCGTGTTGTTCGGGCCGGTGTAGCCGTTCGGCGTGACCGTGAACACCCCGGTCTGGCCGATGCTGCCCTGCGAACCGGCCGTCGGATAGTCCGAAGAGGACACTCCAGGAGTGTTCGGGGCCACCGTGTCCACCACGAACTCGCACGCGGCCGACCAACTCGTGGCGATGCCGTCGGTCGCGTAGAGGTGCCAGGTGAAAACCGCGTCCCGGTTGACCACCGCGGTCGGCGCGACGATCTCCGCGAAAGACCCGGACGGCACGTTGCCCTGCTGGTAGACGTTCCCGTTCCACGTGTAGTTGTCCAGCGGGCCGTCGAAGAAGGCGAAACCCGCCGTCAGCATGCCCCCATCGGGATCGGCCAGCCGCGCCCGCACCCGAGGTGTCCTGGTGCCGATGACCGGTCGCGACGGGCCGACGACACAGCCGATCGCGTCGGCGGCGTTCGGCCCCCAGCTTTCCATGCCGAGGTCGACAGGCGCGTTCGGCGCGTTGTTCGGCGGCGGTGGCGTGTAGTAGGTGACCACGAGCTTCGGCGTGTTCACGCCGCCCTCCGCGGAGGTGAACTTCTTCCACCCGTACACATCGGACTCGTTCTCCGCCCGGAGCATGACCCCCGCGGTGGTGAACCCCTGGTCCGCCCACGCCTGAGCCAGCGACCTGACGTCGGTGTTCGTCCAATCTCCGGCACAACCGGAGTAGCCCTTGGTTTCGCTGGTGGTGGCGTACCGGTTCCACGGCTGCGGCATGTTGCTCCAGACGGTCCCAGGACCGACCAACGGAGTGCTCCACACCTCCCAGTTCCGCGGCGAACAACTGTACGACTGGAACTCCCACAGCCGCAGCGTGCTCGCCGTGACGACCGTGCCGCGGATCTGACTCATGTCGAAGTGCAGGTACGCGCGGGTCCGCACACCCGAGATGTAGCCCATGCGGAGTTCCGTGGAACCCGACTTGCCGAGCGTCGATCCCTCCTGAACCCAGGTGTCGAAACCCGTCCCGAGCTCCGGGCTCGGATCGATGGCCACCGGGTAGCTGACCAATGGATCGTCGAAGAAGCCATCGGCCGGTTCCACGGTGATATCCACCGCATCCTGATTCTGCCCCACACTGTCGGCACCCGACCGAGACGCGGTGTGCTGCTTGGCTTTCACCTGCTTGAGCCGATCACCGGACCGGGAGTCCACCCGGGCGTCCCACATCTCCGCGGTGGGGATCCCCCCGATGACCTTGCCAGAGGTGTCCAGCAACGCGACATGACCACCCGCGTCAACGCGCATCTCCACCCCGACTGCCCGCATCGGCAGCGTCACCTTGATCGGCTTCGTGGGCTTGTGCTTGACGACCAGCAACTCCTGGAACCCGGTCAGGGTGGCCTTCACCTGGAGGTCGATGCCGGGCTCGATGTCCCGATAGGTCGCGGTGTCCCCCGCGAGCACCGGCTCCGGCAACGCACCACTCCATTGCATGGCGACGAGCCCGCCCGGCGCCGCCACCGATGCCAGATCCCGAGTCTGCGGCCCGCCCGCGCCAGCCAACACGAGATCGCGCGGGTGCGCCCTCGGACGAACAGACCCGTCCGCACCCCTGACCAAGGTCAGGTCGACAGGCGTCCATTCGGTCCCCCGCTTGACGCGGACCGGCCCGGAAGCCATCTCCGCCGTCACCGTGCCGTCTGGATTCGCCCATGTCTCCGAGCTTTCCGTGGTCAGCGACGGCACCCGGACCCGCTCGTTCGACTCGCGCGCCTGATCCAGCGCGGCATCCTGATCAAGGGCAGGCCGACTACCGGACGGCGCGGCCGACGCGGCCACCGGAACCAGCGCGGGCACGGCGGCACCGCTGATCACCATCAGGGCACCAACCGACCACGCGCGCATGCGGACGCGCCGCGTCACCGCGGTTGTACTCACGACATCCCCCAGCCCGGGCCACGACCCGGAAAGATCACACGAACCCCAGTCCCCCGACTGTCAGCGGGAACTGTGCCTCATCGGGACCGCCGACGAAATGGACTGAACGGACGAATGACCGAAAGTAATCGACGGCCAGTTGATGAGGCGCAATCGCGTTGCGGGAGTCAGGTCGCGGTCACCGCGATGGCGGCGATCGCCTGGTCGATCTGGTCCGGCGACACGAAATAGTGTGGTGAGGCGCGGATGACCCGGTCCAGATCGCGGCGGGTCATGTCGTAGAGGGTGGATGTGCGGCCACTCACCGTGACCGTCACCCCATGTTCGCGGAGCCGGTCGCGGACCTCGTCGGCGGGTGCGCCGTCGACGGTGAAGCTGACCAGGCCGCATTGCTCTTTCCCCAGGTCGCGGACGGTTACACCGGGCAGCTCGGCGAGCCCGGCGCGCAGTTGGTCGGCGCGGGCGCCCACGGCGTCGGCGATCGGGCCGATGCCCAACTCCAGGGCGTAGCGCACCGCCGCGATCAGGCCCAGTCGCTCGGCCACGCCGCATTCCCACAGTTCGAAGACCCGCGCGTCGTCGCGTAGTCCGATCTTGCTCGGGCCGTCCCAGGACCCGCTGTGCAGGTCGATCAGCCGGGGCCGCATCCGTTCGCGCGCGTGGTCGCGGACCACCAGCACGCCCGTGCCGCGTGGCCCGCGCAGCCACTTGCGCCCGGTGCCGGTGACGATGTCGGCGCCGAGGTCGCGGGCGGACACGGGGAGTTGGCCGATCGACTGGCAGGCGTCGAGCAGAACCAACGCGCCCACCTCGTGGGCGGCAGCGGCCGCCTGGGCGACCGGGTTCACCAGGCCGCCATTCGTGGGCACGTGCACCAGCGACACCAGTTTCACCCGCTCGTCGAGCAGGCCGCGCAGGGCGTCGACGTCGAGGGCGCCGTCGGCGTCGGAGGGCACCGGCTCGACGGTCGCGCCGACCCGCTCGGCCAGGTGCAGCAGCGGGATCGCGTTGCCCGCGTACTCCACCTCGGTGACCAGCACGCGATCGCCCGGGCCGAGCGGGATCGCGTCGAGCGCGGTGAGCCATGAGCGGGACGCGCTGTCGGTGAACGCGATCTCCCCCGGCGCGCACCCGAGCAGGTCGGCGAGCACGCCGTAGCCCGCCTCCAGGTCGTCCATGCGCTCGTTGGCCGCTCGGTAGCCACCGACTTCTTCCTCACGACGCAGGTGCGCGACGGCCTCGGCCACGACCCGGCGCGGCGGCAGCGACGACCCGGCGCTGTCGAGGAAGACCTGGTCGAGGCAGGCGGGCGTCTCGGCGCGGACCGCGGCCAGGTCGATCACCGCGGCGTCCATCGCTGCACGTTCCACCATGCCCCCCACGTGTGGTCGGTTCCCGGCGCGTCGACAACGGGTTGGTACCCGTTCCAATTCTCCCGGATCACATAGCTGTGCCGCGACTGACTGAGCACGATCAGACCAGGGTCGGCAAGGTAGGCACGCTGCGCTGCCCGGATCGCGACAGCGCGCTGAGCCGGGTCCGTCGTGGCGCGGGCGGCGTCGAGCGCGGCGGCGGTGGCCCCGCCCGCCGGGTGCAGCAGCGGGTACAGCGCGGGGTCGGGGTCGAACGGGTCGCCGAAGGCCACCAGTTCGGGGCCGCCGTCGCCCGCGCCGGGCCGGGCGGTGACCTGGATGCCGAGCGCGGCGGCGGCCCCGGCGAGGCCGGTCACCAGGTCGCGGGAGATCTGGTCGGCCATCGGGTAGGCCACGGTGATGGTCGCGGGCACGCCCGCCTTGGTCCGCACGCCGTCGGCGCCCGACACCCACCCGGCGGCGTCGAGGACAGCCCGGGCCCGGGCGACGTCGAACTCGAACCGGCCGCCCGGTTCGACGAACTCCGGCAGCACGTCCGGCACCGGCAGCGACGCGGGGCTGCCCTGGCCCGCGAGCGCGGCCTCGACCAGGGCCCGCCGGTCGACCGCGAGGTTCAGCGCGAGCCGGACCGCCGGGTCGGCGGTGACCGGGGACGTGCCGGGCAGCGTGACGGCGCGCAGGTCGGCGGCGCTGTGCCGGACCACGGTGAACCCATCTGCGCGCTCGAACCCGGCGGCGAGCCGGGCGGGCAGCGCGGTGCCGTCGAGCCTGCCGTCGCGCAGGTGTTGCGCGCGCGCCTCGTCGTCGGGCTCGAACTCGACGGTGACCCGGGTGATCGCGGGCGGGTCGGCGAAGTACGCGCGGTTCGCGGTCAGCACGAGCCGGGTGCGGGGTACCCACTCGGCGACCTCGTACGGGCCGGTGCCCACCGGGCGGTCGGTGCCCACGGCCTCGCTCGACCGGATGCCGAGGACGAGCAGGCCGGCGAACCCGGCGTAGGGCTGGGACAGGTCGAAGCGGACCGTGGTCGGATCGACCTGCGTGACGCCCGAGAGCATCCAGAACCTCGGCCGCAGCACCGCTTTCGGGTCGAGCAGCGGCCGGTAGCCTGCGACGACGTCGGCGGCGTCGAAGGCGGTACCGTCGTGGAAGGAGACGTCGCCGCGCAGCCGGACCGTCCAGGACTTGCCGTCCGGTGCCGTCTCCGGTTGCGTGGCGGCCAACGCGAGCCGCAGCGTGCCGCCCGGTTGGTGTTCGACCAGGCCGTCGTAGATCTTGGCCGCCCCGTGCGGCGCGTAACCTGCGAGAGGGTCGAGCGTGGCGGGCGCCTCGGCGGCGGCGATCACCAGCGATTTGCCGTCCGGGTCCCCCGACGCGGGCGGCGTGGCGTCACCAGTGCACGCGGCAGTCGCGGAGAGGACGAGGACGGCGAGCGCGCATCGGCGGCGGGACACAGGAACGGACAATAGTGTCCTGAGTCGGGGGTTCGTGCCTTATCGGCGGATCCAGGTTTTCGCTGGGCGTGCCGTCGGAAGGTCCTCGTACCGGGTGTACTCGGGCCTTTCGACGGTGCGGCCAGCGGGAAGCTGGGCCGTCGAGAAGGTGCGAACCTCCGACTCAGGACACTAGGGCATCTTCGTGAGGGAGCGGGCTGTGCGCGCAGCGCTGTGTCAGATCATCGCGACCGCCGATCCGGCGGCCAACCTCGACCTGGTCCGCGCGGGCGTGCGGCAGGCGGCGGCCGAGGGGGCGGCGGTCGCGCTGTTCCCGGAGGCCACCATGTCGTGCTTCGGGGTGCCGCTGGGGCCGGTCGCGGAGCCGCTGGACGGGCCGTGGGCCACGGCCGTGCACGCCGTCGCCGAGGAGGCGGGCGTGCTGGTGGTCGCCGGGATGTTCACCCCGGACCCGTCCGACCGCGTGCGCAACACGCTGCTGGTCACCGGCCGGGACCACCACCTGGGCTACGACAAGATCCACCTCTACGACGCCTTCGGCTTCGCCGAGTCCCGCACGGTCGCGCCCGGGGACTCGGTGGTCACAGTGGATCTGGACGGCCTCACCCTGGGCATCGCCACCTGCTATGACGTCCGGTTCCCGGAGTTGTTCCACGCCCTCGCCGACAAGGGTGCGACGGCGGTGTTGTTGGGCGCGTCCTGGGGGGCGGGCGAGGGCAAGCGGGAGCAGTGGGAGCTGCTGGTGCGGGCGCGGGCCCTGGACTCGACGTCGTGGGTGCTGGCGTGTGGGCAGGCCGATCCGGGAATTCCGAGCACCGCGCCCACCGGCATCGGCTACAGCCTGGCGGCCGACCCGATGGGCCGCGTGCACGGCCAGTTGGGCGCGGACCCGGGAATGCTGCTGGTCGACATAGACCCAGACCTGGTCGAGTCGACCCGCAAGGCCATCCCGGTCCTGGCCAACCGCCGCCTCTGACCGTGTCGACATTCGAACATGTCGCAACACAGATTCACTCTGCTCTGCACCTGGCCGACGCCGCCCGGCAGTCGTTGAAATCCGCTGTCGAATTTGTCGATCAAGCTATACAGGTGCTGAAACCCGTTCTTGACGGTACGACCGACGCGGCCGCACTACAAGCATGGGCATCACTCGAACAGGCGCGATCGATGTTGTCCGAGCAACAGGCGAGGATCACCTCCGCCGAAATTTGTGTTCGGAGTTACCTAACGCTCATCGGGGCAGACTCCCCAGCAGGCTACGTCAATGAGTCTTTACCCACCACCACGTCCCTGGAATCGGGGTACCGAAACCGCGAATCGGCAGTCATCAAGAAAATTCGTGCCGAGCTGCCGCCCGATGTTGAACCACGGTCGGGCCAGAAGACCCATGGCCGCTGGATCGACGCGGACGGGACCGTCCATGCGGAGACCAGCGGAAAAGACGAGAAGTATGACGAGGTAGTACGATTTCTCAAGAGCGTCAATTCGAGGCGCATGCTCGTTGTTGCATCCCACGTGGAGATCAAACTCGCCGCGCACATGCGTAAGAACGCAATCAGATCCATAATACTGGCCCTGAACAACGTGCCGTGCACGGGCGAACTGGGGTGCGAAGCACTTATTTCGGTAATCCTACCGAAGGGGTATAGTCTTACCGTGTACGGGTCCGACGGATTTGTCCAGAAATACGAAGGAGGCGGGACCTCGCCTTGGGTGCCCTAGAGGTCTACTTCGAGCGTGAGCACGCGAACAGCCCTGTCCGGGTGGCCACCCAGCAGGATGTCGACGGCCTTATCGACCAGATGCGCACCGAATCGCCGGAGCTGGCGCCGATCTTGATGCAAGTAGTGATCTCGGGCGACCCGTACACCCAGGGACTGGATGTCGGCCTGAAGTCGGATCGCGGAGTCTTGCGATACAGCGGTCGCGACTGGTTCGAAGGTTTGTACAGTACAGGCGAACTTCCAATAACTGGAACTCCTCTGCTCTATTTCTACATGGACACCGACACGGAGTTTCCGCCCAACGCCGAGGTGTCAATCGACGCCATTCGACAAGCAGTCAAGGAATTCCTCGCGACCAACGGGGCACTACCGACCTGTGTCCGGTGGCAAGCGGACCAAGGAACCGATCGTTAACGCGACCCGATGGGCCGGGTGCACTGCTAGGCCAGCTGCACCTCGGAGAAGGCCGCTGTCGTGCCGATTCCTTCCCTGACATCTGCTGAGGCGTTCGATTCCGGCGTGCTGCTCGCTCCGCGTGCCGCCGCCCGACTGGTCGACCACGCCAAGCAGATCTACGCAGCAGCGCGACGTGTAGAGATACGGCGTCGACTACCGCGGCCTACACGGCACCGACGAACGCATCCGCCTCGACACGATCCCCACCGTCCACGCCGTCCACCACGCCGCGATCCGCAGACTCCTCCAAAGCTGAGCGTCCTGGTCGTCGATCCGGCGGCAGCCAAAGTCCGTCTGGTCTACTGGCGGGCGAAACGGCCGTGCTTGATCTCGCGCACCATGGCGAGGACATTGCCCCGCAACACCGGTCCGGTCGCGTTCTTCGAGTCCCGAAGATCGCGCAGCGTGTTGGACAACTCAACACAGTCCGCCCCGCTCTGGCTGCGGCTCGACTTACGCCAGGTGGTTTGCGACGTCATCGCATGTCTCCATTTCAATGTAAGGCCAGGATCCGAATCGATCGGGTAATCAGTAGGTCGGCAACTTCACTCACGGAAGGGATGCTCACCGGCCTCCCGACCTTCGATCGGCACGTCAATAGGCCGGGGGTCTACTGACGGTCGAAACGGCCGTGCTTGATCTCGTGCACCATGGCGAGGACATTGCCCCGCAATACCGGTCCGGTCGCGTTCTTCGAGTCCCGAAGATCGCGCAGCGTGTTGGACAACTCAACACAGTCCGCCCCGTTCTGGCTGCGGCTCGACTTACGCCAGGTGGTCCGCAACGTCATCGCATGTCTCCATTCTATTGGCTATCTCAGTGATAAATCGGACTGAGTCATCAGGGCTCATGGCCACCCGTAGTACCGTGTCAACGGCGTGTTTGTAGGCGTTCACGTCGTCATTACTGTGCAACCACAACGTCGATCTACGGGTATCCAGAAATACCACTGGGGCCGGATTGTCGGACTCGAAGAGGTGGAATGGCCCCTCCAGTCCAGGATGCCATCCAACGCCAAACGGGACGATCCGCAGGTCGATGTTGGGACGCCTTGACATCTCCACCAAGTGGCGCAGTTGATCCACCATCACAACTTTGCCACCGATGTCCTGGTACAAAGCCGCCTGCCCGATGAGGGCTACCAGGTTGGCCGGGTTCGAACGATTGATGACGTCTCGGCGACCGATTCGAACCGCGATCCTGGTAAGGATATCGATTGGCAAAACGCCGCCAGCCGACATGATCGCTCGAATGTACTCGGTGGTTTGCAGCAAGCCCGGTATCAGCAGCGGCGCCACCGCCGTCATGTGCCTGGCGTTCTGTTCATACTCAAGGTATGCCGACATTTGCTGTCGGTGCTCCGGCAGGGTTGTGGCCACCCAGTGTGGCTCGTGCGTGCCATGAACCAGCGTCAAGACGTCGTCGTACTGGTCGCCACTGACGCCGAGTGCGGTGAGGATCTGCGCCACCTGCTCCGGCTTGGGCGTCCGCTCACCAGTCTCCCATCGGGACAACATGGCTGGGTCGCGACTGATCCGCGCGGCGAACTCGCGCAGCTTGAGTCCCTTGCCCAGCCGGGCCTGCCGGAGCGCACTGCCCAGCGCGACCGCTTTGGGTGTCCTTGCCATGCCATCTCCATTGTTGTCGAGCGGTAACAGCTTAGCGTAACCGCGCCTGGTCGGACACTTCACCTGTTGTGCGTAATGCAATGCTGTTGCGTTGGTTGACTACTTGGCTGATCCTTTCGACATCAGCCGGAACGTAGCAGGTAGCCGCAAGCGCAGCAGCGCGGCGACGAACAGGGAGACCAACCCCATGACCGACACATTGCACCTGAACTCCTGGGCATCCATCGTCAAGGACTGCCCGATGCGCTACCGCGTCCACGACGGCGAGGACATCGTCTTCACCTGGGGAAGTTCCGCCAACAGCTTCGAGTTCTGCTTCTCCACCGAACCCTTGCGCCGATTCGTCGAACTGGGCACGCGCGCGCTGGCCGAAGCCGAGACCCAGCGCGCGGCCGAAGAAGCCGAGGACGCCGAACAGCAGTCGGCCTGACGGAGATGAGCTTGCACGAACCGATCACCGAAGCCGCCGCCCTGCGCCGGTTTCCCGAACTGGCCGAACTGGTCGAGATCCGGCGGGCAGGCTGGGACTTCCACCGACTGCACGACGAGAACGGCGACCTGCTGGGCATCGCCGCCAGCCACAGCAAGCAGCGGTACACCGACGCCGTCTTCCTCTTCGACCGCGCGCACTTCGTCGGCTGCCGCACCGTCACCGACGAAGACGACGGCGGTGTGGTGTGGCTCAAGGAAGGCAAAGACCTGCAAGAGATCGTCCGCGAACTCGTGGACCTCCCGGCGCCGGGCGAACCGGGCGCACCCGCGCTGATCATCCGCGCGAGTGCACTGTGGACACCGTAACCGCAGACGCGGGCTACCGGCGGGGGCGGACGATGATGCGGGCGCCCTTGGCGGGCACCAGGGTGATGTTGCGCGACTGAGCCTGCTCCGGCGCCCCCACGGCATCGATGTCAAACCGTGTCAACACCGCGCGCAGGACGGCGGCGGCTTCCTGAAGGGAGAAACCGGCACCGAGGCAGCGGCGGACGCCGCCGCCGAAGGGAATCCAGGTGCCGGCGTCGGGCTGGGTGCCGACGAAACGGTCCGGGCGGAAGTCGTCGGGGTCGGGGTGGTTGGCCGGGTCGCGTTGGACCAGGCCGATGTTCGGGGTGACGATCGTGCCCTTGGGTAGCAGGTTGCCCGCCACCACGGTCGGCTCGGTGAGCCGCCGGGCGACGCTGTAGATGACCGGGCGCAGCCGCATCGCCTCCTTGGCGACGGCGTGCAGGTACTCGTCGTCGCCGATGTCGGCGGCCTCCTGGGCTTTGCGCAGGAGGTCGGGGCGGCGGGCGAGTTCGTGGAAGGACCAGGCCAGCGCCGTCGCGGTGGTCTCGTGGCCTGCCAGCAACAGCGTCATCATGTCATCGCGGAGTTCGGCGTCGGTGGCGTCCGGGGCGGCGGCGAGCAGCCGGGACAGCACGTCGCCGCGGGTGGCGAGGTCGGGCTGGGTGCGGCGCTCGGCGATCTCCGCGTACAGCAACCGGTCCGCGGCGGCCAGGTTCTCGCTGTTGCGCTTCCACGGCCAGAACCGGTTGAGCCGCGGATTCATCCAGCCGAGCAGGGCCAGCGGGCCGATCGCGGTGACCTTGTTGATCAGCGGCCGCAGCTTCGCCAGCCGCTCACCCTCGGCCATGCCGAACACGACGCGCAGAATGATCTCCAGAGTGACGGCGTTCATCGGGCCGTGCACCGCGAACGGCTTGCCGACCGGCCAACTCTCGGCGGACTCGACGGCCAGGTCCGACATCATCCCCGCGTACCCGCGCAGCGCGGCGCCGTTGAACGCGGGCATCAACCGCTTGCGGGAGCGCAGGTGCGCGTCCTCGTCGAGGATCAGCACCGAGTGTTTGCCCATGACCGGCGCGAGGATCGCGTTGCCCTCGCCGGCGTGGAACACCGACGCCGGGCCCGCGAAGATCTCGCGGATGTCCTCCGGCCTGGCCACCGAGACCATGGTGCGGCCACCGAGCAGGCGAACGGTGTAGGTGTCGCCGTAGCGGGCGCGCCACCTCGGGGCGACGCGGTGCCGGGACCGGACGAACAGCACGGTCTGGATCACCTTCGGCAGCCGCGGCCCCTCCGGCAGGGACTCACGCTGCGCGACACCGGCCGAACCCATGGGCACCTCCGCGATTGTGCGTTACCTCGATTTATACGCCCGTATAGATCGGCGGGCAACTACTATCCACGGGTGGGACATCGTGAGCAGCTCCTCGTCGCGGCCCGCAGGCTGCTGGAGGACAAGGGATACGCGCACATCACCACGCGCGACCTGGTGGCCGCGTCCGACACCAATCTCGCCTCCATCGGCTACCACTTCGGCTCCAAGGCGGGCCTGCTCAACGAGGCGCTGGGCACCGTGTTCGAAGAGTGGACCACCCAACTCGCCGAGGTCGCGATGGCCGACCCGGACGCCTCGCCGATCGCTCGCGCCCACCTGACCTGGGCCACCGTGCTGCGCAACCTGGCCGACCGACGCGCCCTGCTGCTGAGTTTCGTCGAGGCGCTCGCCCAGGCCGAACGCGACCCGCACCTGCGCGAACAGCTCGCCGACCTGCAGGACCGCACCCGGGTGCGGATCGCGGAACTCGTCGCGACGTCCTACCGGGGCGAGGTCCGCGCCGACGACCCGCGCTGCACCGCGGTGGCCAGCTTCGTCCTCGCCGTCTGCGACGGCCTGGCCCTGCAATGGCTCCTCGACCCGACCCGCACCCCGGACGCCGAGCACCTGCTGCGCGGCCTGGACGACCTGCTGACGCTGTCCGAGCGCGCACCTACCGACTGAGGTCCATGCCCAGGTCGAGCGCGGGCGCCGAGTGCGTCAGGGCGCCGACGGCCAAGTAGTCGACCCCGGTCTCGGCGTACGCGCGGGCCACGTCCAGCGTCAGGCCGCCGGAGGCTTCCAGCCGGGTGCCCGTGCCCGCCGCCCGACGGACCGCCTCAGCGCACTGCGCCGGGCTGAAGTTGTCCAGCAGCACCAGTTCCGCGCCCTCGGACAGCGCCTCGTCGAGCTGGTCGAGGCTGTCGACCTCCACCTCGCACGACAGCTCCGGGGCGTGCGCGCGGGCGGCGGCCAGCGCCAAGGTGACCGAGCCCGCGGCGACGACGTGGTTGTCCTTGATCAGGATCGCGTCGCCGAGGCCGAGGCGGTGGTTGACCCCACCGCCGCACCGGACGGCGTATTTCTCCAGCAGCCGCAAGCCGGGCAGCGTCTTGCGGGAGTCGCGCACGGCCGCACCAGTGCCCTCGATCGCGGCCACCCACGCCGCGGTGGCGGTCGCCACGCCGGAGAGGTGACAGATCAAGTTCAGCGCGGTGCGCTCAGCGGTCAACAGGGCGCGGGTGTTCCCCCGCAGCACCAGTGCGGGCTTCCCCGGGGTAGCCGCGGAACCATCCTCCACAGTGGACACAACGGTCAGATCGCCTACCACACGGTCGAAAACCGCCAGCGCCACCGGCACCCCGGCCAACACCCCCGCCGTGCGCGGCGTGATCTCCGCGACCGCCGCCGCGTCGGCCGGGACGGTGGCCTCGGTGGTGGCGTCGGGACCGTAGCGTAGGTCTTCGGTGAGCGCGGTGGTGATCACGCGGTCGAGGTCGGCGGCGTCGATACTCACGCGGACGCCCTGAGACACTGGTTCGCTCGCGGGCTCGCTCACGGACGCCCCCTCGCAGGCTCCGTGCCGCCGCTCGCGGACGCCCTGTGACATGGTTCGCTCGCAAGCTCGCTCACGCGGCACCCCGCAACGCGGTCGGCCGGGC
The DNA here is from genome assembly GCF_052390155.1 of Actinokineospora sp. Classification (NCBI taxonomy): domain Bacteria; kingdom Bacillati; phylum Actinomycetota; class Actinomycetes; order Pseudonocardiales; family Pseudonocardiaceae; genus Actinokineospora; species Actinokineospora sp. The sequence continues at coordinate 18,498 of NZ_JBQTHF010000060.1, forward strand.
CAGCACCGGCTGCCCGGACGGGTTCAGCCGAACCACCAGACTCCGCCACCACGCGCCGTCGTCCCTGGCCGGGAAGTCCGTGCGCACATGACATCCCCGCGACTCCGTCCGCGCCGCCGCCGACGCGATCAGCGCCCGGCCGACCAACGTCAACGCCGCGTCCTCCACCCGCTCCCGCGTATCAAGTAGACAGTCCACAGCGGACACGTCGAGCACCGACCCGACCACCGCCAACCCCTCCGCCTCACGCCCGATCGCCGCGTACCGGCTCATCACCCGCTGCAGCGAGTCCCGCTCGGCGACCGGCGCGACCGGCAGATCGCCCACCACCGCCAAGCGCGGATCGGCCAGCCGACCGGCCGCAAGGTCGAGGGCAACGGCCTCGGCCGCGCGAGTGCCGACGACGAGCCCCTCCAGCAAACTGTTGGACGCCAACCGGTTCGCGCCGTGCAGGCCCGTGCTGGCCACCTCGCCCGCCGCGTAGAGGCCCGCGACGGCGGTCCGGCCGTCCACAGTGGACATCACGCCGCCGCACGCGAAGTGCGCCGCGGGAGCCACCGGGATGGGCTCGCGAGTCGGGTCGACCCCCGCCGCGCGGCACGCCGCGTAGACCGTGGGGAACCGCTTGGCGAAGGTGACGCCGTCGAGGTGGGTGGCGTCGAGGAACACGTGGTCGTCGACGCCGCCGCGCTCCAGCGCCATGTGCCGGGTGATGGCCGCGGCGACGACATCGCGCGGGGCGAGGTCTTCGAGCGGGTGCAGCCCGCGCATCACGCGGGCGCCCGTCGCGTCGACCAGCACCGCGCCCTCGCCGCGCACCGCCTCGGTGACCAGCGGGCAGCGGCCGCGCGCGCCCTGTCCGGTGTAGAGCACGGTCGGGTGGAACTGGAGGAACTCGACGTCCGCGACCGGCGCCCCGGCGCGCATGGCCAGCGCGAGGCCGTCGCCGGTGGCGACCTCGGGGTTGGACGTGGCCTGGTAGAGCTGGCCGAGCCCGCCGCTGGCCAACAGCACCGCGGGCGCGCCGAGCACCCCGGGCACCCCGGCCGCGTCGAGCACCAGCAGGCCGGCGACCGCGCCCGCGGGCGTGCGCACCGCCTGCACCGCGACGTGGTTCTCCAGCACCGGAACCCGCCCGTCGCGGGCCGCGGCCAGCAGCGCCCGTTCGACCTCGGCACCCGTGGCGTCGCCGCCCGCGTGCACGACGCGGAACGCGCTGTGGCCGCCCTCGCGGGTGCGGGCCAGCCGCCCGTCCGCGCCCGGGTCGAACACCGCGCCCAGCGCCCGCAGCCGGGTCACCGCGGCGGGTCCGTCGGCGATGATCGCGCGCACCGCGGCCTCGTCGCACAGCCCGGCGCCCGCCACCAGCGTGTCGGCGACGTGCCGCTCGACCGAGTCGCCCTCGTCGTGCTCACCGGGCAGCACGACGGCCACGCCGCCCTGCGCCCAGCGCGTGTTGCCGTCCTCGGCGGACCCCTTGGTGACCACCAGGACCCGCAGGCCCAGCGAATGCGCCCGCAGCGCGGCGGTCAGCCCGGCGACGCCCGTGCCGACGACGACCAGGTCTGCGCCCGCCTCCCACCGCGGGGCGCTCACTCCGCGCCGCCCGGCTGACCGATCTCGATCATGCGCCGCACCGCCCCGCGCGCCTTCGCGGCGATGTCCGGGTCGACGTGCACCTCGTCCTTGCCCTCGCGCAGCGCGCGCAGCAGCGCCGCCGGAGTGATCATCTTCATGTACCGGCAGGAGGCCCGGTCGTTGACGGCGTTGAACTCGATGCCCGGCGCGGCCTTGCGGAGCTGGTGCAGCATGCCGATCTCGGTCGCCACCAGCACCGACTTCGCCTTGGTCGACCGCGCCTGGGTGACCATGTCGCCGGTCGAGAGGATCTTGACCTTCGCGCTGGGCACGATCCCCTCGCCCGCGAGGTAGAGCGCGGAGGTGGCGCAGCCGCACTCGGGGTGGATGAACAGGTCGGCGTCGGGGTTCGCGGCGGCGCGCGCGGCCAGCTCGGGCCCGTTGATGCCCGCGTGCACGTGGCACTCGCCCGCCCAGATGTGCAGGTTCTCCCGGCCGGTCTCGCGCCTGACGTGCGCGCCGAGAAACTGGTCGGGCAGGAACAGCACCTCGCGCTCGGCCGGGATCGAGCGCACCACGTCGACGGCGTTGGACGACGTGCAGCAGATGTCGGTCTCCGCCTTCACCTCGGCCGTGGTGTTCACATAGGACACGACGACGGCGCCGGGGTGCTCGGCCTTCCACGCGCGCAGGTCGGCGCCGGTGATGGAATCGGCGAGCGAGCAGCCCGCGCGGGCGTCCGGGATCAGCACCGTCTTCTCGGGGGCCAGGATCTTCGCGGTCTCGGCCATGAAGTGCACGCCGCAGAACACGATGGTCGACGCGTCGCTCCGCGCGGCGATCCGGCTCAGCGCGAGCGAGTCGCCGGTGTGGTCGGCGATGTCCTGGATCTCGGGGAGCTGGTAGTTGTGCGCCAGCAGCACCGCGTCGCGCTCCTTGGCGAGTCGGCGCACCTCGTCCCGCCACGCGGCGTCCGCCACCACCCCGCCGTAGGGGGTCAGGTCGATCAGCTCCGCGGTCATCAGGCCCCTCCTTGATTGTCCGATTTCCGATCCCGAGGTTTTCGCCTTAGAATCGAAAACATGACGGATGCTACCACCGGAGCCGCGCCGCTCGCGCACGAAGTCCTCGCCGCGGTGCTCCAGGTGAGAGCCGGATCACTTCAGGTGGTGCTGTGGGAGCGCGCGATGGAACCGCACGCGCACCGCTGGTCACTGCCCGGTGGCAGGCTGCGGTCGGCCGAGGACGTGGAGGCGTCCATCCGGCGTCAGCTCGCCGAGAAGGTCGATGTGCGCAAGGTCTCCCACGTCGAGCAGCTCGCCGTGTTCAGCGCGCCCGACCGGGTGCCCGGACCGCGCGTGCTCGCCACCGCGTTCCTCTGCCTGGTGCCCTCGCACCAGGACCCCGAGCTGCCCGCCGACACCGCGTGGCACCCGCTGGACGCGTTGCCGGACACCGCGTTCGACCACGAGGCGATCGCGCTGCGAGCCCGGCACCGGCTGCGCGCGAAGCTGTCGTACACCAACATCGGGTTCGCGCTCGCGCCGCCCGCGTTCACCATCTCGGCACTGCGCGAGCTGTACTCCGCCGCCCTGGGCTACCGGGTGTCGGCGACCAACCTGCAACGGGTGCTGTCCCGGCGCGGCCTGCTCGCGCCGACCGGGGAGACGGCCAAGCCTGGCCGGGCGGGCGGGCGGCCCGCGGCGCAGTTCCGCTTCGCCGACACCGCCGTGGCCGTCACCGACCCGTTCGCGGTGCTCCGTCCGCCGACCGGCGAACGCGGTCGGAGTGGGACAGCCGGCGGCGCGACGTAGGCCGTCCGAGGCAATAGGGCGGATCGGACGGCGCGCGAGGGCGCTTCGTCGTAGCGTGATGGCGTGGCCGATTCGCTTCCGCTGTTTCCCCTTCAGGCAGTGCTGCTGCCCGGAGCGAACCTGCCCCTGCACATCTTCGAGCCGCGCTACCGGCAGTTGACCGTCGACCTGGTCACCGGGGTGGTGCCGAACCGGCGCTTCGGCGTGGTCGCCCTGCGGCCCTCGATCGAACACGAGGTCACCGACGTCGCGCAGCTTCGGGAAGTCGGCTGTTCGGCGGCCCTGCGGCAGGCCAAGCAGCTACCGGACGGCCGCTTCGACATCGTCACCACCGGGGACCGCCGCTTCCGCCTCCTCGACCTCGACTCGACGAGCGCCCCCTACCTGCTGGGCACCGTCGAGTGGCTGCCCGACGCCGAACAGTCCACGGTGGCCGCCGAGTCGGTGTCGATGCTCGCGGCGTCGGCGCGGTCGGCGCACCGCCGGTACTGCATGGCGGCCTGGCAGCGGGAGGACTGGACCGAGCCTGCCGACGACACCGAGCTGGGCGAGCTGGCCCACGCCCTGGCCGCCGACTGCCTGCTGAGCCTGGAAGACCGCCAGCGCCTGCTGGAGGAGACGCGGCCACTGCACCGGCTGCGGATGGTCGGCAAACTGCTCAACCGGGAAGCAGGCCTGCTCTCCGCGCTGCGCGCGGTGCCCGCTCCCCCGTCGGAGTTCAGCGCCCCGATCAACCTGAACTAGTGCGGCGACCTCAGCGTCAGCCGAGGCGGCGGCCGAGGTCGTCGCGGCCGTTCCAGGCGGCGGCGATGCCGTACGCCAGAGCGGTACCCAACGGCCAACCGATCAACGCCCAACCGGACTCCAGACGCGGGGCGATGGCGAGAATGTCGCCCACCGCCGGAGCATCCGCCACGGCGTAACGAGCCTGCGCCCACGACACGCCCACCTGCATCGCCAGCCACGCCGCCAGGGCCGAGCCGATCACCGCGGCCGCCATCAGCACCGGGCCGCGGCGCTCGCGCAGCAGCCAGACCGCGGCGCCCGTGGCCACCCCGGCGGCCAGGCCGAGCAGGACGAACAGCACCAGGTCGTCGAAGCGGTGGTAGCTCTCGGTGCGCAGCGGCACGAACCGGCCGCCGTCGATCACCTGGACGAGTTGGGCGGGAGCGAGGCGCGACCACAGCCAGCCCAGCGCCATGCCGAACAGGGCGACGAAGGACAGCACGCTCACCGCGGGCAGCAGGTCGGCCTTGATCACCACGCGCGGGATCGGGCGGTCCCACGCGTACGGGTACGGCAGCACGGGCGGGATCTCGGTCCGCACCGGGGCGTCGCCCTGCGACTCGACCGGGTGCTCCGCCACGCCTGACCTCCGCTCACGATGCCGCCGCAGGCCGGCGACCCTCGCCAGCGAGACTAGTCGGTCAGGGCGGGCGTGCCCGCGTTGGTGGTCTCGCCGTGTCGACTGCACGTGGCCGACCACCCACTCGGTGTCACCTGGACGACCATCCGGCGGGCGCACTCGGCGCAGAACCGCGGCGGCTCCAGGGCGGCCCGGCCGCCGCGGCAGGGGGTGTGTTCCCCCGCCGCGGGCGGCCGGCCGCAGTGCACGCAGAACATCGCGCTCCTACAGGGAATCCGAGAGCGCCTTGATCGGCATCTTCAGGTCGGCGAGCATGTCCAGATCCTGCTGGGCGGGGCGGCCCAGGTTGGTCAGGTAGTTGCCGACAATGATCGCGTTGACGCCGCCGAGCATGCCCTTCTCGGCACCGAGGTCGCCCAGGGTCAGCTCGCGGCCGCCCGCGAAGCGCAGCATCGTGCGGGGCAGCGCCAGCCGGAACGCGGCCACGACGCGCAGCGCGTCCTTGCCCTCGATCGGCTCGTAGGACTCGTACGGCGTGCCCGGCTGCGGGATGAGGAAGTTCATCGGGACCTCGTGCGGGTCCAACTCGGCGAGCTGCACGGCGAACTCGGCGCGCTGCTCGTCGGTCTCGCCCATGCCGACGATGCCACCGGAGCAGACCTCCATGCCCGCCTCGCGCACCATCCGCAGGGTGTCCCAGCGCTCCTCCCACGAGTGCGTGGTCACCACCTGCGGGAAGTGCGAGCGCGCGGTCTCCAGGTTGTGGTTGTAGCGGTGCACGCCCATCGCGACCAGCTCGTCCACCTGGTCCTGGGTGAGCATGCCGAGCGAGCAGGCGATCTGGATGTCGTTGCCGGACTCGCGGATCGCCTTGATGCCCTCGCGCACCTGCGACAGCAGCCGGGCGTCCGGGCCGCGCACGGCGGCGACGATGCAGAACTCGGTGGCGCCGGTCTCGGCGGTCTGCCGGGCCGCCTCGACCAGGCCCGGGATGTCGAGCCACGCGGAGCGGACCGGGGTCGGGAACCGGCCGGACTGCGAGCAGAAGTGGCAGTCCTCGGGACAGCCGCCGGTCTTGACGCTGACGATGCCCTCGACCTCGACCTCGGGCCCGCACCACTTCATCCGAACCTCGTGGGCGAGCGCGAGCAGGTCGTCGAGTCGGTCGTCGCCGAGCCGCAGGACGGCCAGGACCTGCTCCTCGGAGAGGCCGACGCCCTGGTGGAGCACCTGCTCGCGGGCGACGGCGAGCACGTCGTCACTCGTCGTGCGGTCGTCGGTGCGCTCGGCGGCTGCCGTCACGGGGTTCCTCCTAGAGGCCAGGGCGTCCGGTCGGTGGACAGTCTGCCGCATGGGACTGACACGCATCAGCGATGTAGGTCACGCCCGGCGAACTCCTTGGCCTCGAACTCCCCACCCAGCGCAGGCGCCAGCGACCGCCGCGCCACGGCGGCGAACTCCTCGGGCGCCAGCGTGCCCGCGCCCGCCGGGAACACCCCGACCAGCGGGACGCCCGCGATCACGGGCAGGTCGTCCAGGTTGCAGCGGGCGGCGAGGTCGGGCTCGTCCGGCCAGGCGCCGACGACCACGCCCGCGCAGGTGATGCCGCGCCGCTGGAGCGCCTCGGTGGTGAGCGCGGTGGCGTTGAGCGTGCCGAGCCCCGCCTCGGCGACGACCACGGTCGGGGCGCCGAGCGACCACGCCACGTCGGCCAGCGTGCCGCCGTCCGGGTCGAACCGGACGAGCAGCCCGCCCGCGCCCTCGACCAGCACGAGGTCGTGCGTGCGGGCCAGTTCGCCTGCCACCCTGGCCACCTCGGACGGGCGCACCGGGGGCATGCCCGCCCGGCGGGCGGCGGTGTCCGGGGCCAGCGGGTCGGGGAAGCGGCGCAGCTCTCTGGTGGTCAGCTCGCCCGCGAGTCTGCGCACGTCGTCGAGGTCGCCCGGCTCGTCGGCGGCCACCCCGGTCTGCGCGGGCTTGAGCACCGCCACGCGCCGCCGCAGGGTCAGGGCGAGCGCGGCGATCCCGGCCGTGACGACGGTCTTGCCGACGCCCGTGCCGGTCCCGGTGATCACGAGGACACTCACGGGTGCTCACGTTAGACCTGGCAATTGGTATGAACCGAGACCGCCCCCGGGCTCCGTTATGGTCGAGGCGTGAGTGATGAGGGTGTGGTCATCTACAGCGCCGACTGGTGCGGCGACTGCCGTCGGGCGAAGTCCTGGCTGCTCAGCAACGCGGTCCCGTTCACCGAGATCGACGTCGATCGCGACGCCGCGGCGCGGGCGCGGGCGGCCGAACTCGCGGGCGGACGCCGGAACATCCCGGTGGTCGTGCTGCCGGGCGGCGCGGTGCTCGTGGAGCCGAGCGACACCGACCTGGCGGGCGCGCTCACCGGTTAGACCGCGGCAGCGGCGAGGACACCCGCGGTGATCGCGGCGATGTCGTCGGGCGTGCAGACGTACGGCGGCATGGTGTAGACCAGATCCCGGAACGGGCGCAGCCAGACCCCCGCGGCCACGGCGGCGCGGGTCGCGGCGGGCACGTCGACCGGGTGGTCGAGCTGCACGACGCCGATCGCGCCGAGTACACGGACGTCGCGCACGCCCGGCAGGTCGCGCGCGGGGGCGAGCCCCGCGGTCAACTCGGCCTCGATGCGCTTGACCGTGCCGCGCCAGTCCTGGGCGAGCAGCAGGTCGATCGACGCGGTGGCGACGGCGGCGGCCAGCGGGTTGCCCATGAAGGTGGGCCCGTGCGCCAGCACCGGCACCTCGCCGCGGGAGATCCCGTCGGCCACGCGCGTGGTGCACAGGGTCGCGGCCATGCTGAGGTAGCCGCCGGTCAGCGCCTTGCCGACGCACAGCACGTCCGGGCTGACGCCCGCATGGTCGGCGGCGAACAGCTCCCCCGTGCGGCCGAACCCGGTGGCGATCTCGTCGAACACCAGCAGCACGTCGTGGGCGAGGGTCAGCTCGCGCAGCACGTGCAGGTAGCGGGGGTCGTGGAAGCGCATGCCGCCCGCGCCCTGCACGACCGGCTCGACGATCACCGCTGCCAGCTCGTCGGCGTGGGTCTCGATCAGCTCGGCGAGGTGGGCGACGTAGTCGTGCTCGAACCCGGCGGGCGGGGCGTCGGCGAACACCTGGCCGGGCAACACGCCGCGCCAGAGGCTGTGCATGCCGCCGTCCGGGTCGCACACGCTCATCGGGTGGAAGGTGTCGCCGTGGTAGCCGCCGCGCCAGGTCAGCAGGCGCGACTTGGCGGTGTTGCCCGCCGAGCGCCAGTACTGCAGGCACATCTTGACGGCCACCTCGACGCCGACCGAGCCGGAGTCGCAGAGGAACACGTGCTGGAGCGGGTCGGGGGTGATCTCCACCAGCCGGGCCGCGAGGCGCACGGCGGGCTCGTGGGTGAGGCCGCCGAACATGACGTGGCTCATCTTCCCGGCCTGCCCGACCAGCGCGGCGTCGAGCACGGGGTTGCGGTAGCCGTGGATCGCCGCCCACCACGACGACATGCCGTCGACCAGTTCGCGGCCGTCGGCCAGGCGCAGCCGCACCCCTTCGGCGGAGTCCACGACCAGCGGTGCCTGTGTGCCGGGCATGGGCCCGTAGGGATGCCACACGTGCGCGCGGTCGAGCGCGCTCAGCTCGTCGGGGGTCACGCCGGGCAGGCTAACACCGGCCCCTGACAGTCCATAGTGGACGCTAGTCGATGCCGGCGAGTTCCTTGCGGCGCGCCACGAGTCGGGCGATCTCCCGGCCGTCGTCGGTCGGCACGATCCACTCCCCCGGCGGCACGGTGATGCGCACGGCGGGCCCCGGCGTGACCGTGACGCGGAGTTCGCCCACCCCCGGCACCGGCAACGTCGCGCGGCGGGCCACCATCACCTGCTCGACCGCGCCGACGCCGCTGAGCGCCACCATCGGCCGCACGGTGCGGAACCGGCCGCGGCTGCCCGCGAGCGTGATCCGGTCGGACCCGACCAGCAGCTCCAGCCCGCCCGTGCCCCGCGCCCGCCACGGCACCTCGACGCCGGAGTCGGCCAGATCGCGCGTGTAGGGCTCCAGGACGTGGCCGCGCGCCAGGTCGGCGATCCGCCATCCCGCCGCACCGAGCACCGCGGCGGCGAGCGGGGCAGTCAGCCAGATCAGGGCGGGAAAGGCGGTGCCCACCAGGATTCCGGACAGCACCCCGAGTGCGGCCGCCGCGCTCGGCCACCGCCGCGGCCGCAACCACCGCGACCGGAAGTAGGCCGTCCCCGCGCCCCCGAGAACCAGCGCCGCGGCGACCGTCGCCGCAGAAGCCTCGAAGTCCGGGCGGCCGAAGGCGACACCCGCGCCGAGGAGGGGACCGAACAGGATCACCGCCGCGAGGTGCGGACGCACCGCCCGCAGCCGCGCCGCCACCACCCCGCCGACCGGTTCCTGATCATGTAGCCCCCGCACCGCAGAAACGGTACCCAACGCGACCCCCGATTCCCCGCATTCCCACCCACCGCGAGTCCGGTGCGCCACAGCCCCTTCGGGACCGCTCGATCACCGCAGCCTCCTTAAGACTCGGTTACGACAGGCAGGCGGGGCCGAGGAGGGCCTTGAGGTCGCCCATCAGCGACGGCGACGGGGCGACCCGCAGCGTGTCGTCGAGTTTGAGGAGGGTCTGGCGGGGGCCGTTGACCAGCTTGAGGTGGACCTCGGTGGTGCCCGGATAGGCGCCGAGCACGTCCTTGAGCTGGGCCACCAGCGGCGGGGTGCACTTGGTCGCCGCCATGCTCAGCCGGAACGGTGCCCCGGCCGCGTTGGACAGGTCGGGGACGGCCAGGTCGTTGGCGATCAGCGAGGTCCGGTCGTCCCGTTTGGCGACCCGAGCCTTGACCAGGACGATCGCGTCCTCCAGCACGCCCATCCCGACCACGGCGTAGGTCTTGGGGAAGAACAGCACCTCGATGCCGCCCGCCAGATCCTCCAACTGCGCCGACGCCCACGGCTCGCCGTTGCGGTTGACCCTGCGGTTGACCGACGCGAGGATGCCGCCGATCACCACCTGGGCACCGTCGCCGATGCCGCCTTCGAGGATGGCCGCGATCGAGGTGTCCGACTGCGCGGTCAGCACGTGTTCGACGCCGTTGAGCGGGTGCCCGGAGACGTAGAGGCCGAGCATCTCCCGCTCCAGCGCGAGCTGGTGCTTGGACTCCCAGAACTCGTCCGGCACGCGGACGTCGAAAACACTGGTGACGCTCTCGTCCGCGCCACCGGCCGCGCCGAACAGGTCGAACTGGCCGACGGCCTCGGCCTTCTTGGTGTCCATCACCGCGTCGATGGCGTCGGTGTGGATGAGGAACAGGCCCTTGCGCGGGTGCTTGAGCGAGTCGAACGCGCCCGCCTTGATCAGCGACTCGACGACCTTCTTGTTGCACGCCGTGGTGTCGACCTTGCGCAGGTAGTCGGAGAAGTCGGTGAACTCGCCCTTCTCGGTGCGCGACTTGATCAGCGACTCGACCACGTTGGCGCCGACGTTGCGGATCGCGCCGAGACCGAAGCGGATGTCGCCGCCGACCGGGGCGAACTCCTTCTCCGACTCGTTGACATCGGGTGGCAACACCGTGATGCCCATCTTGCGGCACTCGGCGAGGTAGACCGCGGCCTTGTCCTTGTCGTCGCGCACGCTGGTGAGCAGGCCCGCCATGTACTCGGCCGGGTAGTTCGCCTTGAGGTACGCCGTCCAGTACGACACCAGGCCGTAGGCCGCGGAGTGCGCCTTGTTGAACGCGTAGTCGGCGAACGGGACGAGGATGTCCCACAACGTCCTGATCGCGTCCTTCGGGAAGCCGTTGCGCTCCATGCCGCCGGAGAAGTTGACGAACTCCGCGTCCAGGACTTCCTTCTTCTTCTTGCCCATCGCGCGGCGCAGCAGGTCGGCCTGGCCGAGGGTGTACCCGGCCAGCTTCTGCGCGATCGCCATGACCTGCTCCTGGTAGACGATCAGGCCGTAGGTCGTGCCGAGAACGTCCTCCAGGTCCATCGCCAGCGCCGGGTGGATCGGGGTGATCTCCTGCTGGCCGTTCTTGCGCAGGGCGTAGTTCGTGTGCGACTTCGCGCCCATCGGACCCGGCCGGTAGAGCGCGCCGACCGCGGAGATGTCCTCGAAGTTGTCGGGGCGCATGAGCCGCAGCAGGTCGCGCATGGGGCCGCCGTCGAGCTGGAACACCCCGAGCGTGTCGCCGCGGGAGAGCAGCTCGTAGGTGGGTTTGTCGTCCAGGCCCAGGGTTTCCAGGTCGGGGACCGGCTTGCCGTTGCGCTCGATGTTGCGCAGCGCGTCATCGATGACGGTGAGGTTGCGCAGGCCGAGGAAGTCCATCTTCAACAGCCCGAGCGACTCGCACGTCGGGTAGTCGAACTGGGTGATGATCGAGCCGTCCTGCGGGCGCTTCCACAGCGGGATCGTCTCCATCAGCGGCTCGGCCGAGAGGATCACCGCGCAGGCGTGCACGCCCGCGTTGCGAATCAGGCCCTCCAGCCCGCGGCCGGTGTCGATGATCTCCTTGACCTGCGGGTCGTTCTTGTAGAGCTCGCGGATCTCGGTGGCCTCGTTGTAGCGCTTGTGCTGCGGGTCGAACAGCCCGGACAGCGGGATGTCCTTGGCCATCACCGCGGGCGGGTACGCCTTGGAGATCCGGTCGGCGATGGCGTAGCCGGGCTGGCCGAACAGCACCCGCGCGGAGTCCTTGATCGCGGCCTTGGCCTTGATCGTGCCGAAGGTGATCACCTGCGCGACCTTGTCCGCGCCCCACTTCTCCGTGGTGTAGCGGATGACGTCGCCGCGCCGACGCTCGTCGAAGTCGATGTCGATGTCGGGCGGGCTGACCCGGTCGGGGTTGAGGAAGCGCTCGAAGATCAGCCCGTGGGCCAGCGGGTCGAGGTCGGTGATGCCCATCGCGTACGCGATCAGCGCGCCGGCAGCCGAGCCGCGGCCGGGGCCGACCCGGATGCCGCTGTCCTTCGCCCACTGGATCAGGTCGGCCACCACGAGAAAGTAGGCCGGGAAGCCCATCTGCAGGATGACGCCGATCTCGAACTCGACCTGCTTGCTGTGCTCCTCGTCGACCCCTTCCGGGAAGCGCCGCCGCATGCCCGCCCACACCTGCTCGCGGAAGTACTCGTCCTCGGACTTGCCGTCCGGGATGGGGAATTTCGGCATCAGGTTGCGGAACTCGAACATGCCGGAGATGTCGACCTTCTCGGCCACCAGCAGGGTGTTGCGGCAGCCCTCCTGCCACGGGTCCGAGTTGTCGATGGCCCGCATCTCCTCGGGCGACTTCAGGTAGTAGCCGTCGCCGTCGAACCGGAACCTGGTCGGGTCCTGCAGGGTGCTCGCGGTCTGCACGCACAGCAGCGCGTCGTGCGCGGCGCTGTCGGACTTGTAGGTGTAGTGCGAGTCGTTGGTGACCACGAACGGGATGTCGAGCTTGCGGGCGATGTCGACCAGCCCGTCGCGGACCCGGCGTTCGATCTCCAGGCCGTGGTCCATCAGCTCGACGAAGAAGTTGCCCTCCCCGTAGATGTCGCGCCAGGTGGCGGCGGCTTCCAGCGCCTCGACCGGGTGACCGAGGCGCAGCCGGGTCTGAACATCACCGGACGGACACCCCGTGCTCGCCATCAGGCCCGCGGAGTGCGCGGCGATCAGCTCGCGATCCATTCTCGGCCACTTGCCGAGCTGACCTTCGATGGACGCATGACTGGACAGCCGCATGAGGTTGCCGAGCCCGGCGGCGTCGCGGGCCCAGATGGTCTGGTGGGTGAACGAGCCGCTGCCACCGACGTCGTCGGACTTCTGACTCGGGTCACCCCAGCGGATACGTTCCTTGGTGAACCTCGACGCAGGCGCGATGTATGCCTCGATGCCGAGGATCGGCTTGATGCCTGCGCCCTTGGCGTGCTTGAAGAAGTCGTAGATACCGTTGGTGTGGCCGTGGTCGGTGATCGCCACCGAGGTCATCCCGAGGCGCTCGCACTCGGCGAACATGTCCTTGAGCTTGGCCGCTCCGTCGAGCATCGAATACTCGGTGTGCACATGGAGATGAGCGAAGGAGTCAGCCACGCGAGCGATCCTCTCACGGGGCTGCCGGGTGACTCGGACGACGTGCCGGAGGCGACGAACCGAGCTGCCTCGGAGGACGGGGTGCCACCCGATGAAGCCTCCTCTCAGTCACCCAGCAGCATCGTTCGATCACGCCACGCCATCTGCAGTAGCGCCCACGAACTGGCGGACATCCGCGAGCGGAGCCGTTCGATCGCGTCCGCGGTGAACGGCACACCGACACCGCTGCCCAAGGTGACGAGGTCGCCCTCGTCATTGGCCGAGACCAGCCCGGCGAACAGCCCGTCGAACACTTCGTCCTCGATAACGGCCACCGTGCGCTGGCTGGCACCGAGCGTCAGCGCATCCATGACGAGGCCGTAGTGCCAGAGCCTGAACCGCCCCTCCCGCCGCGCGTGCTCGAAGGAGCGGAACGGCTCGTCCGCCGCATAGTCGATCAAGTGAACACCACCACCGTCATGCTCCGAATTTCCCAGCAGCTCCTCGGAGAACTCACGCATGATGTTTCGCCACAGGGAGAAATCATTGCCGATGTCGGCCTGTGCCACCGAGGACGGCTGAAATTCTCCGGCAGGCATGACACTGCACAGTCCACCGCCATCCGCGACCGCGTTCCCGTCACGTTGGTGCAGGAGAAACCGATGCTCCCCCCACTTGTCACGACGAATCGTGAGGGTGCTGATCCCTGGTGACATCAGCAGTTCTCGCGGGTCGAAGGGATCGACAATGGATCGCCGCAGCGGCAGGTTCGCCCATTTCGGCAGAACGCCCCCAGCGGCCAGCCACGCCCCGCGGAATTCATGAGCGAGCGACTCTTTAACATCGAAAGTCTCGAAGAACGTCGTCGTTCCGAACGTGAGCGTCAGACCGTTGTTCACATTCACGTTCAGCAGACGATAGGATACTCTATTCTCCAGCAGGCGCGGCCGAACGATGTCCCGCACCGCCCGACTATAGCCGGAATACAGCACACCGCTGTTGTTCAGCGGCAGTACGTGCGAATGCGACCCGGTCAACGTGGGCGTCGGGGTGGTGTCGAACGACCGCACCAGGCGCACCTCGTCCAGACTGACCGGCTTGTCCAACAGCCAACCCGGCCCAGCTAACACGGGCCCGCACTCCGCTCGTGCCGACGCCGGGTACAACTCCACCGCTCGCCTGCCGACCTTCCAACCGCGCGCCTGGCGAACCCGCAACCATGCCTCCTGGCTGTGCCTGACCTCGTCGGCGACCACCGAACCGCGATCCACGGCCGAACCGGCGTCGCCCGCTTGCGTCTCGTCGACCGACGACAACACCGGCACGGACGCCGAGTCATCGGCGCGGAGCAGACGAAGCAAGCTCTGCTTGGTCACACCGAGCAACGTCGCGAGTTTGGGCCAGAGGTAGGGAAGCGGCACGCTCTGTCCCGACTCCCAACGATGGATGGTGGTGCGGTCGACATGCAACGCTTCCGCAAGCCCCTCTTGGGTGAATCCACTCGCTTTCCGAAGCTGCGCGAGTCCGACTCTCTTCACAGTGCCCCCAACTGTCCCGTATGCACTTGCGGTCGATAACGCGACCATACCGCCCGGAACGCCGCTTTTGTGCAACATCCGGGCAGCATGAATGCCCTACCGCGCCGATGGCGAATCCGACAATGTCCACGATGTCCCGACAGTACGACATCGACAGGAACGAGGGCAACAGATGGACTTGTACGCCGGTCGACTGGACAGCGCGACCTGGACCCGAATGTGCGGCGGCGGCAACGGAGAGGACGAGAACACCGAGGCATGTGTCGAGTTCACATCTGTCCCAGGTCACACGAACGCCGTGGCGATTCGCGACAGCAAGAATCACGGTGCGGGCGAACTGCGATTCACGGCGGCAGAGATGCACGCGTTCGTCAGGGGCTACGTGATGGAAAACAATATCAACCTCTGACCTGAATGAAGCGGAATCCCTTCGGCGAGCAACAAACAGGCCCATCCTGAAGGGATTCCGCTGTCTACCGAACGAACCACTCGATCCTCGCGCGGAAGTGACAGCGCAATGACGCGACGTCGTAGCGCCGGATCCGGCACAGTGGACACCATGCGTTTCCGGCCAGTGTCGCCTGGTGTGTTGGTCCACGAGTTGACCGCGCGGGTCGCCGAGCGGGACCGTGTCGAGTGGACGCGGGTGATTTTGGACGGTGCGCCGCCCGCCGACCCCGGGACGCTCGCCGACACCCTCGCCGACGCCCTGCGGGTGCTCGGCCGACCCGTGCTGCGGGTGTCGGCCACGGACTTCCGCCGACCCGCGTCGCTGCGGTTCGAGCGGGGGCGCCGCGATGCAGGCGCGCGCTACGAGCTGTGGCTCGACGAGGGCGCGCTGCGCCGCGAGGTGCTCGACCCGCTGGGCCCCGGCGGGTCGGGCCGGGTGCTGCCCGCGCTGTGGAACGCCGACACCGACCGCGCGACCCGCGCCGACTACGCCGTGCTGCCCCCGCGCGGCGTGCTGCTGCTCGACGGCGAACTGCTGCTCGGCCGCGGCCTGCCGCACGAACTGTCGGTGCACCTGTGGCTCTCCGCCCCGGCGCTGACCCGGCGCCTGCCCGCCGACGAGCACTGGGCGCTGCCCGCGTTCGCCCGCTACGACGCCGAAGTACGCCCGCTGCACACCGCCGACGCGGGCGTGCGCACCGACGACCCGCGCCACCCCGCCGTGCTGGACGACGCCCCGGTGTGAGCGGATGATCACCATCCGTGTGCTACCGGGTCAGGCGGTTGAGGATCTCGATGGAGGCCGCGGCTCGGTGCATCGACACCACGCATCTGCGCAGGTACCGCAACTGACGCCAGCGCCCGCGCCACGTGCCGGACGGGCCTTGGCGCACCTCCCGCGCCACTGAGTCGCGGAAGGTGTCGATGACGCCCATCTGGGCTCTGACTACCCGGTCCGTGGACCCACCTGCGGCGGCCTGACCGCGCCGGTACGCGCTGGCGGCGTCCTGCATCGCGTCCTGGAGAAACCGGCCGCGGCGATCGGGTAGCACCTGACCATCCTCGTGCACCGCCGCGACGATGCACAACTGCCGACGCGGGCGTGTGCGCACCGACCCCGCGCCACCGACGCCCCGCGTGAACGGATGATCACCATCAGGATCATCACCGTGTCGCGACTCGGCTTCCGACGCGGTGTTTCGGCCGACCGGGTAGCGTGCGATCCGTGGTCGCGACGGACTCAGTGGATACCCGCCTGCTCAGGGCGGTCGCCGACATGGGCAGGGCGGCGGTGCACGAGGTGGCCGCCCGGCTCGGCATGGATCCGCGTGAGGTCGCCGCCCGGCTCGTCGCGCTGTCCGGTGCCGGTCTGCCGCTGCTCGTCGGCGTCGAGTGCGACCCTCACCGGCTGCGGGCGATTCTGGACCGGATGCCTCCGCAGGCGGGGTATGGCGCCCCTTCCGGGGGCTACCCGCCCGGGCCCGGGGGCTACCCGCAGCAGCCCCCGTACCCGCCGCCGGGATACCCGCAGTCCGGCCAACACCAGGCGCACGGCCCGAGCGGCCCGTACCCGGTGCGCACCGGACCGGCCAGCCAGCCGTTCCCCGCGCAGGCGGGCCCGGCGAGCCAACCGTTCCCGGCGCCGGACGGCCCGATGAGCACGTGGGGGCCGCCGCAGAGCTCGTCCTGGGCGCGCGGCGACCAGCCGCCGCAGATCCCGGTCGACCGCACCCAGCCGGCCACGCGTCCGCCGCGTGAGGGTCGGGTCGGGTCGAAGCTGGAGGCCGAGGGCCTGGAGGGCGAGCGGCTCGCGATCCAGCTCGTCGAGGTCGTCGACCCGGCCGACTACCTGTTCACCGCGGCGGGATATTCGCTGCAGCAGGGCGAACGGTCGATCGTCGTGCACACGGAGTTGACCAACCGCGGCTCGATGCGGTTCGAGGCGCTGCCGGACATGTACCTGGTGCTGGTGACGCCGGACGGCCGGTCGATCTCCAAGGCGCCGGTGTCGCTGTCGTCGCGTCCCGCGCACCGGATCGGCGTCTCACCGGGGCAGACCGCGGGCGGCCACACGGTGTACGTGCTGCCGGAGGACACGGAGATCACCCACGTCCGTTGGAGCCCCCGCCCGGACGAGGAAGCCCGCACCCTGACCTGGGCCGTCGAGAACTAGGGCCTGGTTCAGATGTGGGGTGCGTGAGAGTCGTGATCGAGGTGGTTCCTGGCGGTGCCGACGGATCGTCTCTCATACCGGGTTGTATTCGGGCGATTCGTCCGTGCCGTCAGGGGCCACCTCGGCGCGGCTATCGCGTGCGCCACATCTGAACCAGGCCCTAGTCACGCGCGGCCGAACAGCTTGCCCAGCCAGCCCTTCTTCGCCGGCTCGGCCGCCGCGGCCGGGATCGGGCTCGTCGGCGGATCGCGGTCGTAGACCACCTCGCGCCGGTCGACCCGAACCGTCTCGTCGTGCGCCGGGCCGCGAGTGAGGTCGCCCGGGTTCACCCGCACCGTCTCGTCCACGTCGTCCATCGGTAAGGCGCCGATGACCGGCGGGGCCACACCGTCGGACATGAAGCGGCCGTGGCCGCCGGTCGCGAACGGGTCTCCCCCGTCGTCCGTGCCACGCTGATCTTTCATCGCACCACCCTTGGCCGTCCCCACAGTGCGTCCAAACCTAGCCCAGAACTCAGTAGTCGGCGGCGAGGACGTCCAGCGCGGCGGCGAGATCGGCGGGGTAGGTGCTGGCGAACTCGACCCAGCGGCCGTCGTCGGGGTGGTGGAAACCGAGGGTGCGGGCGTGCAGCCACTGCCGGGTGACGCCGAGCCGCTTCGCCAGGACCGGGTCGGCGCCGTAGGTCAGGTCGCCGACGCAGGGGTGGCGCAGGGCGGCGAAGTGCACCCGGATCTGGTGCGTGCGACCGGTTTCCAGCTTCACGTCGAGCAGCGACGCGGCGCGGAACGCCTCGATGGTCTCGTAGTGCGTGATGCTCGGCTTGCCGCCCGCGACCACCGCCCACCGGTAGTCGTGGCGGGGGTGGCGGTCGATCGGGGCGTCGATGGTGCCGACGCTGGGGTCCGGGTGGCCCTGCACGAGCGCGGAGTAGCGCTTCTCGACGGTGCGCTCCTTGAACGCGCGCTTGAGCGCGGTGTAGGCGTGCTCGCTCTTGGCGACCGCCATGACGCCCGTGGTGCCGACGTCGAGCCGGTGCACGATGCCCTGGCGCTCGGCGGCGCCCGAGGTGGCGATCCGAATGCCCGCCGCGGCCAGGCCGCCGATGACCGTGGGGCCGCTCCAGCCGGGGCTGGGGTGCGCGGCCACGCCGACCGGCTTGTCCACGACCACGATGTCGTCGTCCTGGTGCAGCACGATCAGCCCGTCGACCGGGATGGCCTGGACCTCGATCGGCCGGTCCGGCTCCGGCAGGGTGACCTCCAGCCAGGTCCCGGCGAGCAGCCGGTCGGACTTGCCCGCGGGGTGGCCGTCGACCAGCACGTCGCCGGACTCGGCGAGGGCGGCGACCACCGTGCGGGAGAGCCCGAGCAGCTTCGACAGCCCGGCGTCCACCCGCATGCCGTCGAGGCCATCGGGCACCGGCAACGTCCTGGATGCACTCATGCCATCCCCTCGCAGGCTCGGTGATGCCGCTCGCGGACACCCTGTGACAGTGGCTCGCGCGCAAGCTCGCTCATGAATTGTCCTGCTTACGAGTAGAGCGGCCGTCGTAGTCGCGGCCCATCATCGCCATGATGACGATCAGCACGCCGCCCACGGTGATCCCGGAGTCGGCCACGTTGAACACCGGGAAGAAGTCCCCGTTGGGGGCGAACACGGACACGAAGTCCACGACGTGGCCCTGGAAGGGGCCGGGTGCGCGGAACATCCGGTCGGTCAGGTTGCCCAGCGCGCCCGCGAGCACCAGCCCGAGGCCGATCGCCCAGCCCACCGACCGCAGCTTCGGCATGATCCAGATGATCGCGACCACCACCCCGGCGGCGACCA
The DNA here is from genome assembly GCF_052390155.1 of Actinokineospora sp. NCBI lineage: Bacteria > Bacillati > Actinomycetota > Actinomycetes > Pseudonocardiales > Pseudonocardiaceae > Actinokineospora > Actinokineospora sp. The sequence goes on from NZ_JBQTHF010000060.1 coordinate 37,320, forward strand.
GGGTGAGCAGCCAGGTCATCCCGGTGGCCATCGAGAACGCGGCGCCCGGATTGCGGACGAGTTGCAGGTAGACCGCGCCGCCGAGCAGCCGGATCGGGGCCTCGCCCTCCAGGGTCGCGGTGGCGATGATCTTGGTGACCAGGTCGAGCGCGAAGACCACGACCGCCGCGGACAACAGCAGCACGCCCCGGCGGGCGGGCGGCTCGGGGGCCGGGGCGGCCGGATCGGTCTCGGTGCCGCGGTCGTCGCCGCGCTCGGTGCTCACCGGCCCATTGTCCATGCAGGCGGAAACGCCGGGTCAGGCCGCCTCCCGCAGGAACGGCGGCAGCGGGCGCGGGTCGTCGACCGGCGCCCACCGGCCGTCCACGAGCTCATAGGCCGCGCGGGGTCCGTCGGCGGCCAGCGAGCACAGCGCGGCGACCAGCCGGTCGACGTGCTCGGCCGTGGTGCCGAGCCCGACACTCGCCCGCAGCGCGCGGGACTGGGTGGCGTCGACGCGGCCGAGCAGCCTGCGGGTGGCGATGTGCGCGCAGAACGCGCCGTCGCGTACGCCGATGCCGTGCTCGGCCGACAGCGCCGCGGCGGCCAGGCCGGGGTCGAGCCCGTCGACGGTGAAGCTGACCACGCCGACCCGGTCGTGCCCTGGCCCGAACAGGGCGAGTTCGCGCAGGCCTGGCACGGTGGCCAAGCCTGCGCGCAAGCGGTGCAGCAGCACCTTTTCGTGCTCGGTCACCGCGGCCCAGCCGTGCCGGGTGATGGTCTCGCAGGCCACCGCGAGCGCGTGCACGCCGACGACGTTGGGCGAGCCCGCCTCGTGCCGCTCGGGCACCTTGGACCACGACACGCCCAACCGGTCGCCCCAGTCCACGACCTGGCGGGTGGCGCCGCCGCCGACCAGGTACGGCTCGGCCGCCCGCAACCAGTCGGCGCGGCCGATCAGCGCGCCCGCGCCGAACGGGGCGTAGAGCTTGTGGCCGGAGAGCACCGCGTAGTCGACGTCGAGGGCGCGCAGGTCGACCGGCCGGTGCGGGGCGAGCTGCGCGGCGTCGAGCACGGTCCGGGCGCCGTGCGCGCGGGCCACCTCGGCCAGCGCGGCGACCGGCCACAGCTCCCCCGTGACGTTGGACGCGCCACTCAGCACCACCAGCCGCGGGCCGACCGGCAGCCCGGCGAGCGCGGCGCCGAGCGCGAGCACGGCGTCGCCGGGACTGGCGGGCGTCTCGATCCGGTGCACCCGGGGGCCGCGCCACGGCAGCAGCGCGGCGTGGTGCTCGGTGTCGAACAGCACCACGGATGTGCCCTTGGGCAGCGACCTGGCCAGCAGGTTCAGGCTGTCGGTGGTGTTGCGGGTGAACACCACGGCGTCCGTGCGGCGGGCGCCGACGAACGCGCGCACCGTGTCGCGGGCCTGGTCGTAGACCCGAGTGCAGACCTGGGAGGCGAACCCGGCGCCGCGGTGGACGCTGGCGTACCAGGGCAGCAACTCGTCCACGGCGTCGCGGACCGCCTCCAGACACGGCGCGCTGGCCGCGTGGTCGAGGTTGGCGTAGGTCACCCGGCGGCCGTCGACCAGCGGGACGGCCAGCCGCGCGCCCACCACGGGCGGAACGGTGACCTGGACAGGGGGAGCGGCGAGCGGCACGAGCAGACCTCCGGGTCCGGTCGGACCCGCGACGGGTCCGCGCTTGCCCGCCCGCACCGCGCGGGGGGCCAGGTCCTCACCCGGGGCACCCCACCGCGGTTGGAGGGTTGCCGACCAGCGAGCCGGGGCTTGACGCTGGCACTCATGACCTTGGCGGCCACGATACCGCAGCGGCGGCGCGGGGTGCGGCGCCGCCCGCATCGTGGGAGCGGCTACTCCGCGCCGGTCTCGCCCTTCCAGCGCGCGTAGCGGCCGGCGCGGTCGACCGCGCGGATGCGGTTCTCGGTGGCCGAGCGCGCGGCCTGGGTGGACACGACGAGCAGGTGGTCGCCCTCCTGCAGGCGGGTGGTCAACACCGGGGTGAATCCCTTGCCGTCCCTGGCGACCAGGCTCACCGACGCCCCGGGCGGCAGCCGCAACTCGGACAGGTAGACCCCGTGCAGCTTCGAGCCCACCGGGATGGACACCTGCAGCAGTTCGGCGTCGAGGTCGTCGAGGGTGGCGACGTCGACTTCGACCTCCTTGGTCTTCGCCCCGGGGTCGAGGTTCAGCGCCTTGGCGAGCAGCCCCAGCGTGCTGCCCTGCACCAGGGTGAGCACGATGACCAGCACGAAGACGGCGTCGACCAACTGCTGGGCGCCGGGCAGGTTCTGCGACAGCGGGATCATCGCCAACACGATCGGCACGGCACCGCGCAGCCCGGCCCAGGACAAGAAGACCTGTTCCCGCCACGGCACGCGGAACGGCGTTGTCGACACCAGCACCGACAGCGGGCGGGCGAGCAGGGTGACCACCACCCCGGCCACCAGCCCGGGCACCACGGCGTCGAGCAGCCGCGAGGGCGAGGCGAACAGTCCCAAGAGGACGAACAGGCCGATCTGGGCCAGCCAGCCCAATCCCTCGGCGAAGGACACCGTGTCCGACCGGTGCGGCAGGCGGGAATTGCCCAGTACCAACGCCGCGAGGTAGGTGGCGAGCAGACCGGAGGCGTGCACGGCCTGGCCGCCCGCGAACGCGAGCACGCACACCGCGACCGTGGCGAGTGGATAGAGGCCGGTGGCGGGCAGGGCCGCGCGGCGCAGGGTGTGCGTGCCGACCCAGCCGAGGCCGAGGCCGAGGACCGCGCCGACCCCGAGTTCGTAGACCAGGGTGAACGGCAGTGTCCAGTCGATCGGCGCGGTGGAGGTCAGCAGCACGACCGCGATGTAGCACGGCGCGTCGTTCATGCCGCTCTCCAGTTCCAGCGAGCCGACCAACCGCCGGGTGACCGAGAGCCGCCGCAGCACGCTGAACACCGCGGCCGCGTCGGTCGAGGCGAGCACCGCGCCCCAGAGCAGCGCGGTGCGCCAGTCGAAGTCCAGCAACCAGTGCAGCACGGCGCCGGTGACCCCGACGCTGACCGCGACGGCCACTGTGGACAGTGCGATTCCTGGCCACAGCGCGGATCTCACCTCGGACCAGCGGGTGGTGAGGCCGCCCTCGGCGAGGATCATCACCAGCGCGGCCAGGCCGAGGGACTGGGTCAACTCGGCGTTGGAGAACTCGATGCCCAGGCCCGCCTCGCCGATCAGCACGCCGAGTCCGAGGTAGAGCAGCAGCGACGGCAGACCCAACCTGACCGACACGCGCACGGCGAGCACCGCCACCAGCAGCACGGCCGCCCCGATGCCCAGGGCCAGGGTCAGATCGGTCACCCCACCTCCAGCCGTCGACGTCCGTGCGGCCATTCTGTCTTGCCGCCGGCGCCCAGCGGTAATCGACGGGCCGACAACGCCGCAGGTGAGGCCCCGCTCAACCGGCGTCGGCGAGCAGCCGGTCGAGGGTCGCGGCGGCGTCGTCGGGGGCCGGATCGATCTCGATCACCTTGTCGCGGCCGCGGTCCCCGGTGACGATCAGCACGTCCTGCCCGCGCACGCCGAACGCCGCCGCGAGCGCGCGGCGGACCGCGTCGTGCGCCTTGCCCGCCACCGCGGGCGCGGCGACGGCGACCACGAGCGCGGCCCCGTCCGCGGGCCAGCGGCCGCCCACCCGCGCCCTGCGCGACCCGGGTTTGACCCGCACGGCGAACCTCATCCCGGCTCCGCCGGCGCGGACAGCATGGTGCGCAGGATGTCGGCCACGTGCGCGCGGCGCGCGGGCGACGAGCGCGGCAGCGAGTCCGGCGCGGCGCGCATGAGCTGGGCCTGTCCCAGGTAGACCGAATAGGCGACCACCGCGCGCCTGCGTGCCTGTGCGCGGCCGAACCCGAGTTCGGCGAACTGCGCGGCGAGGTAGGCCAGGCGCCGTTCGGTGACCCGGCCGACGGCGTCGGCGACCAGCGGGTCGGTGGCCGAGGCCAGCAGCGCCAGTTCGACCCCGACACCGTGTTCGGGGTCGAGCACCGCGCCGAAGAGCAGCCGCAGCCGCTCGGTGGCGGTCGCGCCCTGGTCGGCGGCCCGGATCACGTTCTCGGTGTGTTCGCACTCCCACCGGTCCAGCGTGGCCGCGAGCAGCGCGTCGCGGCTGGGGAAATGCCAATAGACGCTGCCCTTGGTCGCGCCGACCCGCGCGGCCAGCGGCTCGACGGCCACCGCCGCCACACCGCCCTCGGCGAGCGCGGCGAGCGCGAGCGCCGTCCAATCGGCTTTGCTCCTGCGGTTCCCGGACACGCCGCCATACGCTACCGTACGGACGAGACCATACGGTTGCGTACGGAGGATGTCATGATCGACAACATGCACCGGCGAGACCTGCCGGTGGACCCGACGCGGGCGGGCGAACTGCTCGACCGCATCGTGGGCACCGACAGCCCGCTGTGGCCCACCGACACGTGGCCGCCGCTGCTGCTGGACCGCCCGCTCGGCGTCGGCGCGGCGGGCGGCCACGGCCCGATCCGCTACACCTGCACCGCGTACACCCCGGGCAGGCTGGTGGAGTTCACCTTCGCCCCCGGTCTCGGCGTGCGCGGCACACACACGCTGGAGGTGCTCGACGGCCCCGGCGGCACCAGCGTCCTGCGGCACGTGCTGCGCGGGCGGCCGGAGGGCACGGGCCGGGCGGCCTGGCCGCTGGCGATCCGGTGGCTGCACGACGCGCTGCTGGAAGACCTGCTCGACCGGGCGGCCGCCGCGGTCGGCCACCCACCCGCGCGGCGGGCCCGGTGGTCGCCGTGGGTCCGGGTGCTGCGCCGACTCGTGGGCGGGCGCAAAGTCGGCAAGGTTGACGAGGTCGGCAGGGTCTAGCGGGAGACGCATCCGGGCGTCTGAGTTGACCCGAACGGCCCAAGGCGAACTCCTGCTTCACCCGTAAGGCGCTATCGGCCGAACACGGAAAGTTGCAGTACGCAAGGGCGTGACCTGCGGTCTAACATTGGCCCACCGCAGCGCGCGGCGCCCCTCGCAGTTCCCGCCGGATCGCCCATCGAAGGAGGTCGCGGCTCGCTTCCGGCCAGTCGGCCGGTCGTCGAGCAGGCACCCACATGACCCAGCACCGTTGGAGCGCGGACTCCTCGGCCCGGTTATCCCTGCGCCTGTGGCGGACCCTCGCCGACGAGCGCATCCGGGCAGCGGACCGTGATCTCATCGCCCTCGCCGCGCCGATCTCCCTCGCCGCGCTCGCCGCCGCGGTCCGCCTCGCGGGCGGCGCCGGACCCAGCCAGACAGCCGAAGCCCGACACGTCGCCCAGGTGTTCTCCATCGACCAACTCGGCACACTGCTCAACCCCGTCGAGACGGCCGCCGCGCCGCTGGCCTGGCTGCAGCTCGGCGGCTACACCGCCGTCACCGACGCGTTCACCCGGCACACGTCGGCGCTGAGCGCCGTGCGTGAACCGCTGGCGCTGGCCGCCGCGCTCGGGACGCTGCTGCTGTGGCTGCTCGCCCGGCGGATGGGACTGTCCCGGTGGACCGCGGCCGCCGCCGCGGGCATCGTCGCGCTGTCCCCGCTCGCCGTCGGCGTGCAGGTCGCGGTCCGGCCGGAGAACGTCGCAGTGCCGTGGGTGCTGGCCGCGCTGGTGCTGCTGTGGACACCGCGAAGACACCGCCGCCTCGCCCCCGACCTGTGGGCCACGGCGTTCCTGGTCGTCGCCGTGATCACCGCGCCGGTCACGCTCGTGCTCGCGGTGACCGCCGCCTGGCTGATCTGGCGGCGCGGGCGCAAACGCCTGTCGCTGATGCTCGGGTCGCTGTTCACCCTCGGCATCGGCATCGGCCTCGGCGCGTCGGCCGCGCTGAGCGGCATCCGGCTCGCCGCGGACGGTCCGGCACCCGCGCAGTGGCTGTCGCTGGACCCGGTGCTCGCGGCGGCGGGCGTGTTCGCCGCAGTCGGCGCGCTGTTCTCGTTCCGGCTGCGCCCGCTCGCGTTCGGGGTGCTGGCCCTGATCGCGATCACCACGCTGCCCGGCGGTCCCGGCGCGGGCGCGCTGACCGTGGTCGTGCCGCTGGCCGCGCTGCTCGTCGCGGGCACGGTCGAGTGCGGCGTCACCCACCGCGCGCGGGCGGGCAAGCACACCGTGACCAGGCCGTTGCTGCTGCCAACCGCCGCGCTGGCACTGACCGTGGCGGCTTCCGCCCTGCCCGCGTGGACCGGGGCGCTGACCGCGTCGGCAGCCGACGTGCGCGCGGCCGACGCCCCGGGCACCGCGGCGGCGAGGTGGCTGCGGGACAACCTGCCCACCACCCCGGTGCTCACCGACGAGGCCACCTGGGTCGAGCTGATCCGCGCGGGCAGGCCGCCCGACGCCGTCACCCGTTCGGCCGCGTGCGTCGACACCTGTCCGGCCAGGACGTGGCTCCTGGTCACCCCCGGGCTGCGCGCGGAACTGGCCCGCAGACCCGCCCTCGCCGAGGCCGCCGCCCGCGCGGAAGCGGTCGCGGTGTTCGGCGACGGGCCTCAGGCGATGGTCATCCACCGACCCGCCATCGCGGGCGCGGCGGCGGGCGAACGCCGGGCTCGCGCGCTCGCGGGCGCCGACCTGGCCGGGTCGCCCCGGATCGCGGCCGACCCCGCCGTGGCCGACACGCTGCGCGCGGGCCGCACCGACCCCCGGGTGCTGACCACCCTGTCCGCCCTCGCGTCGGCCCGCCCGGTGCGGGTGGCCGCGCTGCCCGCCGTACCCGGCGAGGACGCCGCGGACCAGCCGCGCAGACAGGTGCTGCTCGCCGCCGCGGGCGACCCGGCGGAACAGCTCGTGTTGTTCTTCTCGGGCCAGCGCGGGGTGTTCCGGCCCGAGTCGGTGGCCGCCACACCCGAGGGCGTGCTGGTGCGGTATCCGCCCGGTGTCCCCGCCGGGCTGCTCACCCCGTACGACGTTCCCTGACCCCATTCCCCACAGTCGGAAAGGACACCGGCGATGCGTTCGCTCCGTCGGATCGGTGCGGCCGTCGCCGCCCTGGCCCTGGTCACCCTGGTCTCGCCCGCTCCCGCCGCCGCGCAGCCCGCGCCCGGCGCCGACCTCGGCTGGGTCCGCCTCGGCCACCTCTCCCCCGAGGTGCCGCCCGTCGACGTGTACCTGGCGCCGTTCGGCGGGCGGGAGCGGGTGATCATCCGCAAGGCGGGCTACGGCGCGGTGACCCCGTACTCGACGCTGGTGCCCGGGGCGTACACCGTCTCGATGCGGCCCGCCGACGCCGCGTCCACCGCGCCGCCCGCGCTCAGCGCGACGGTGCAGATCGTCAAGGGCAGCGCCTACTCGCTGCTGGTTTTCGCCACCGGCCCCCAGGGTGCCCTGCGCGGCGACCTGGTGATCGACGACCTCAGCGCCCCCCGCCCCGGCTCCGGGCGGCTGCGGATCGTGCAGGGGGCGGCAAGGCTGGCGCCCGTGACCGCCGACGTGGGCGGCGGACCGGCGCTGGCCACCTCGGCGGCCTACGGCATGACGACCCCGTACACGGACCTGACCGAGGGCCGCTACACCCTGCGGCTGCGCGGTGAGCAGGCCGAGACACCGGCCGCAGTGGACGTTCGCGCGGGCACCTCGACCACACTGCTGGTCACCGAGGCCGAAGGTGCCCTGGTGGTGAACCCCCTGGTGGACAGCACAGCCACGGCCACCGCGCCGCGCCTGGGCGTGGAAACCGGTGCGGGCGGCACGGCTCCCGCGGGCGCGGGCTGGCTGTTGCTCATCCCCGCGGCCTTACTCGCAGCCTTCGCGACAGGCAGCAGGCATGCGCCCTGACCCTCCACAAACGACAGTCCTTTCGCGACACCAAGCCGCTCGGCCCGCTGTCGCGGCCGCCGAGCCCCATCGACGCGTTCGGCCGGATGCTCGACCACAGACCCGGCCCGGGCTTCGGGTGGTGCTGGCGCTGACCGCCGTCCTGGCGGTCGGCTGCGCGGCCACTCCCGCTCCCGCTACCCCGCCGCCCCCCACGACCACCAACACACCGGTTCTCCCCGCGCCACAACCACTTCCGGCCGCGCCCGCCGTCGAGCCGGTCGGCCTGAGCATCCCCGCGATCGGCGTCGCCGAGTCCGGGCTGGTGCCGCTGCGGCTCGGCCAGGCGGGCGAACTGGAGGCACCGACCGACTTCGCCCGAGCGGGCTGGTACGCCGCGGGCCCGGTGCCCGGCGACCCCGGCCCCGCCGTGATCGCGGGACACGTCGACTCACGCACCGGACCGGCGGTGTTCTTCCGGCTGCGCGACCTGCGCCCCGGCGACACCGTCACCGTGCGCCGCTCCGATGGCGCCGACGCGGTGTTCACCGTCGACACCGTCCAACACCACCCGAAGGACGCGTTCCCCACCGCGGCCGTCTACGGCCCGGTGCCGGGCGCGGCGCTGCGGCTGATCACCTGCGGCGGCGAGTTCGACCGCGGCCGATCGTCCTATCGGGACAATGTGGTGGTCTTCGCCTCCCGCCACGAGTTGATCGGCTAACTCAAGCCCGCCAAGAACTTCCCCGTCACGGCGACCGCGGGGGCCGCCGCGCCCGCGTCCTCGACCAGGACGGCGAACGCGACATCGCCCCGGTAGCCGGCGAACCAGCCGTGCGAGCGGGTGCCGTCGCCGAACTGCGCGGTGCCCGTCTTGCCCGCCACCGGCCCGTATCCGGCGAGCGCCCGGCCCCGCCCGGAGGTCACCACCTCGCGCATCATCGTGCGCAGCGCGCCGACCGTGCCTGCGGACGGACCCTGGTAGCCGGTCTTCACGACAGTCTGGATCCCGGCGAACAGCCGCGGCGTCACGGCCGAGCCCTTCGCCACCGTGGCGGTCATCAGCGCGAGGCCGAACGGGCTGGCCTGCACGGTGCCCTGCCCGATGCTGTTCTCCACCTGCTCAGGCGTGCCGCCCGCGGGCCGGACGCGGCCGGTCTGCGTGGCGAGGCCGGGGATCTCGAAGTCGGCGGCCAGGCCGAACTGCGCCGCGGCCCGCGGCAGCAAGTCCGCCGGGAGATCGGCGGCCAGGGCGGCGAACGTGGTGTTGCACGACTGCGCGAACGCGGTGCGCAGCGGCGCCTGCCCCAGCTCGAAATCGGCGTTCTTGATGGCGCGGGTGCCGATCGTCTGCGAGCCGGGGCACGGGAGCACCGTGTCGATCGTCGCCTTGCCCGCGCCGAGCACGGCCGCGGCAGTGACGACCTTGAACGTGGAGCCCGGCGGGTAGAGCCCGTTGAGCGCCTTGGGCGCGTCGCCCGCCGCCCGGTTCTGCGCGACGGCGAGGATGTCGCCGGTGGACGGCTGGATGGCGACCACCAGCGCGGGCCCCGCAGCGGTGTCGACCGCCGCCTGCGCCGCCCGCTGCGTCGGCACGCTCAGCGTCGAGGTCACCGCCGCCGTGGGCGCCGCGGCCACGCCGAACAGCGTCGTCACCTCGGCGCCCCCGCCGTCGACCAGCACGATCCGGCTCGCCTCGGCGGCTTTCGGCCCGGCGAGCCGCTTCATGCCGCCCGCCAGCAGCGGCGCCACCGCCGGGTCGACCGGCCGCACTTCGCCGCCCTGCCACGACATCAGCGGCTGTCCGTCGCGGTCGAGCACCGCGGTGCGGTCGGTCGCCGAGCCGCGCACGACGAGCGCGTGGCCGGGTGTCAGGCTCGGGTGCACCACGGTCGGCGCCCAGCGCACCCGCCACTGACCTTCGGCGCGCGCGAGGGTGAGCGCGCTGCCGTAGCTCCACACCCGGCCGGGGCCGAGCGTCCAGCTCACCCGGAACTCCTCGCTCACCTCGGCCGCGTCGGCCGCGGGCGGGACCATCCCGGTCCACTCGGCGGTCACCGCGGCTGGCTCCAGCGTCGCGAAAGTCGCCGCCAGCACCGACTTCGCGGTGTCCTGGTCGGTCGTCAGTGCCGCGGCGCCCGCCGCGTCGCGGGCCGCCAGCGCGGCGAGAAACTTGTCGCCGACCTGCACCGCGGTCAGGGACGGCGGTCTGGCCGCGGGCGCGGGCGCGCCATCGTCCGGCAGCAGGATGAGCAGCGCGGCGAGCACGACGGCGACGACCGACAGGCCGCCGATGGACAGAATCCAGCGTTTCCGTGTCGAGGACACGTCGAACCCCCAGTACCCCACGTCCCCCGACGCGTGGCGATCACGCACCACCCACGATGCCAGGGGAGCGGCCCCGCCGACCACACGGGCCGACGAACGCCACTCCCCCGATGCGCACCCGTGATGTGCGGTCAGCTCCGACGCACCGCCACCGCGACAGCCAGACCGTCGCCGACCGAGCCCGCGAACCCGGCGGCCGAGCCGTAGTCGACCGAGTCGGCCAGCGTCTCGCTCACCAGGACGGCCTCGTGCGTCCGCGCCGCCGCGGCCACCTCGTCCGGCGCGTCCACGGTGAGCGCGATCCGGTCGGACACGTCGAGCCCGGCCTCGCGGCGGGCCTGCTGCACCACCCGGATCAGGTCGCGCGCGAGACCCTCGGCCGCCAGCGCCGCGGTGACCGCGGTGTCGAGCACGACCAGCCCGGAGCTGGCGGGCAGTTCGGCGGTGGCACCCGCGTCGGTCGCCACCAGGCGCCGCTCGTACTCGCCGTCGAGCAGCTCGATGCCCGCGGCCACCACCGTGCCGCTGCCGGTGGTGGACCACTCGCCCGCCTTGACGGCCTTGATCACCTTCTGCACGTCGGCGCCGAGCCGCGGCCCGCACGCGCGGGCGTTGACCACCAGCTCGAAGTGGCCGTGCGCGGCGACGTCGGTGGTCAGCTCGACCGCCTTGACGTTCACCTCGTCGCGGATGAGCGCGGCGAACGGTTCGAGCACGGCGACGTCGTGCGCCGCCACCAGCAGCGTCGCCAGCGGCAGCCGCACCCGCAGCTTGTTCGCCTTGCGCAGCGCGAGCGCCGACGAGCAGACCTGGCGCACCCGGTCCATGCCCGCGACCAGCGCGTCGTCGGCGGGCAGCGCCGCGGCGTCCGGCCAGTCGGCCAAGTGCACGGAGCGCTCGCCGGTCAGCCCGCGCCACACCGACTCCGCGGTCAGCGGCAGCAGCGGCGCCGTCAGCCGCGACACGATCTCCAGCACGGTGTGCAGCGTGTCGATGGCGTCCGTGTCGCCCGCCCAGAACCGGTCGCGCGAGCGGCGGACGTACCAGTTGGTCAGCACCTCCAGGTATTCGCGCACCGACTGGCAGGACCCGGAGATGTCGTAGAGGTCGAGCGACTCGGTCACCGAGGCCACGAGCTGCCGCGTCTTGGCCAGCACGTAGCGGTCGAGCACGTGGCCGGAGAATGTCCCCGTGTCCGTTCTCGATGTTCCATCCTTGCCCTCGGCATTCGCATACAGGGCAAGGAAGTACCACGAGTTCCACAGCGGCAGCACGGCTTGGCGCACCGCGTCGCGGATGCCGCGCTCGGTGACCACGAGGTCGCCGCCGCGCAGGATCGGGCTCGCCATGAGGAACCAGCGCATGGCGTCCGAGCCGTCGCGGTCGAACACCTCGTTGACGTCCGGGTAGTTCTTGCGCGACTTGGACATCTTCTGCCCGTCGTCGCCCAGCACGATGCCGTGCGCCACGCAGTTGGTGAACGCGGGCCGGTCGAACAGCGCCGTCGCGAGCACGTGCATGGTGTAGAACCAGCCGCGCGTCTGGCCGTTGTACTCCACGATGAAGTCGCCCGGGTAGTGGTCCTCGAACCACTGGGCGTTCTCGAACGGATAGTGCACCTGCGCGAACGACATCGAGCCCGACTCGAACCAGCAGTCGAGCACCTCCGACACCCGGCGCATGGTCGACCGCCCGGTCGGGTCGTCCGGGTTGGGCCGGGTCAGGTCGTCCACGTGCGGGCGGTGCAGGTCGGTCGGGCGCACGCCGAAGTCGCGCGCCAGCTCGTCGAGCGAGCCGTAGACGTCCGTGCGCGGGTACGCCGGGTCGTCGGACACCCACACCGGGATCGGGGAGCCCCAGAACCGGTTGCGGGAGATGTTCCAGTCGCGCGCGTTCTCCAGCCACCGACCGAACTGGCCGTCGCGGATGTGTCCCGGCACCCAGTTGATCTGCTGGTTCAGCTCGACCATCCGGTCCTTGAACCGGCTGACCGCGACGAACCACGACGACACCGCGCGTTGGATGAGCGCGTTGTCGCAGCGCCAGCAGTGCGGGTACGGGTGGTCATAGGTCTCGTGGCGCAGCAGCAGACCCGCGTCCTTGAGGTCGCGGATGATCGGCTTGTTCGCCTCGAACACCTGGAGGCCCGCATAGGGCGGGACGTCGGCGGTGAACCGGCCGTGGCTGTCGACCGGGACCACGACCTCGATGCCCGCGGCGTCGGTGACGACCTTGTCGTCCTCACCGAACGCGGGCGCGATGTGCACCAGGCCCGTGCCGTCCTCGGTGGTGACGTAGTCGGCGGCGAGCACCTGGTGGGCGTTCTCCCGGCCCGCGAAGAAGTCGAACGGCGGCGCGTAGCGGGTGCCGAGCAGGTCGCTTCCCTTGTAGCGCCCCACAACCGGCACGCCTTCGCCCAACTCGCGGGCGTACGCGCCGACGCGGGCCTCGGCCAGCAGGTAGCGCTCACCGTTCGCCTCGACCACCACGTAGTCCACGTCCGGGTGCACCGCGGCGGCGAGGTTCGACGGCAGCGTCCACGGGGTCGTCGTCCACACCAGCGCCTGCACGCCGTCGAGGTCGGTGCCGGGCGCTTCGAGCCGCAGGCCCACCGTCACCGCCGGGTCCTGCCGGTCCCGGTAGGTGTCGTCCATTTTGGTCTCGGTGTTCGACAGCGGCGTCTCGCAGCGCCAGCAGTACCACAGCACGCGGAAGCCCTCGTAGACCAAACCCTTGTCGTGCAAGGACTTGAAGGCCCACATGACGCTTTCCATGTAGTCCAGGTCGAGGGTCTTGTAGTCGTTGTCGAAGTCGACCCAGCGGGCCTGGCGGGTGACGTAGTCGCGCCACTGACCGGCGTAGGCCATCACCGAGGTGCGGCAGACATCGTTGAACTTCTCGATGCCGAAGTCCTCGATGTCGCTCTTGGACGAGAACCCGAGCTGCTTCTCCGCCTCCACCTCGGCGGGCAGACCGTGGGTGTCCCAGCCGAACCGGCGCTCGACGTGCCTGCCGCGCATGGTCTGGTAGCGCGGGACGACGTCCTTGACGTAGCCGGTGAGCAGGTGGCCGTAGTGCGGCAGGCCGTTGGCGAAGGGCGGGCCGTCGTAGAACACGAACTCGTTGTCGCCGTTGGCCCCCGCCGGGCGGGCGTCCACAGTGGCCTGGAACGTGTGGTCGGCCGCCCAGTAGTCCAGGACGGCGGTTTCGAGCTGGGGGAACGACGGCTGCGCGGGGACGGCGGACTCGTCGCCGTGCTGCGCCCGGGGATACGGCATCGGTGGTACTCCTCGTACGGATCGGTCGGACCGTACGGGGACGACGTGCGCCGGCTCCCTTGCCGCCGCGTGCCGCGGTACCACCCCGCTTGCCGCCGGCGGACCGGCGACCACTCTCGGCCGGCTGTGACGGGCCGGTCCCGTTCGGGTCTACTGGGGCTCGCGCCCGTTCTTCCGAAGACTCCCCGGTGATGGCCGGATCGATGTCTGTACGGACAAGCCTAACGCGTGCCCGCAACCGGGTTCTCGGCGGTGACCTCCCGCCACCGGTCCGCGACCGCGCGGACCAGCAGCTAGAGTGCGCCACCCTGGCCGTCCGGGTGAACGGCAGGCGACTAGCGCTCGAATGCGTCCGGGCGGAAATGTCGCCAGGCGAGCGCGGTGACCACGACCATCGCCGCGGCCGCCGCCCACAACGGCGCGGTGACGCCGAACTCGCGGGCGATGAACCCGCCTATCAGTGAGCCGATAGCCGCGCCACCGATGATCAGCAGACGGGAGACGCCGCCGACCCGCCCGCGCAGCCGGTCCGGCACGACTCGCTGCCGCACCGACATGGCCACCACGCCCCACACAGCGCCGTGTACGCCGAACGCCAGCATGATCGCGCCCGCCACCCACGGATCGTCGGTCAGCGCCAGCCCGACGTGGGTGGCTGTCTCGATCACCAGGCCGACCCGGAGCAGGACGCTGTCGCCCACCCACCGCTGCAACCGCTCGACGACCAGCGTGCCGAGCAGCCCGCCTACCGCGCCGGCGGTGAGCAACAGGCCGAAGCCCACCTCCGGGAGCCCGAGGTGTTCACGGGCGTAGAGCACGAGGATCGCGAACGCCGCGTAGAGGGCGATATTCATCACACACAGGCACACGGCGATCGTCCGCAGCAGCCGATGCGCCCACAGCCACCGCATCCCCTCCGCGATCTCCGTCCGCAGCGGCTTGCGCTCCCCCGGCTCGGCGGGCGGCTGCCGGTAGCGCAGCGCGGCGATCAGCAGCGCTGCCACCAGGAACGTGGCCGCGTTGACCCCGAACGGCACGGCCGCCGCGACCACGAACAGCGCGGCGCCGATGGGTGGCGCCACGAACTGGTTGCCCACGTAGAAGACCGCCATGAGCCGGGCGTTGGCCCGGGGCAGCGCCTCGGGCGCGACGACGGCGGGGAGCAGCGCACCCGCGGCGTTGTCGGCCAGGGTCTCGCCGACGCCGAGCAGGAAGAACGCGAGGTAGATCAGCGCAATGGTCACCTGATCGGACCACACGGCGAGCGCGAGCCCACCGATCACCCCGGCCCTGGCGAGGTTGACCGCGACGATCAGCCGCCGCCGGTCGAGCCGGTCGACCAGGGCGCCGCTGACCAGGGCGAACAGCAACCAGGGAAGCTGCTGCACGAACACGGCCCCGGAGACCAGCGCCGGATCGTCGGTGAGCCCGGCGACGAGCAACGGCCCGGCTGCCAGGACGACGCCGTCGCCGATGTTGGCCGCCGCAGTGGCCGTCCAGAGTCTGCCGAAATCGGCACCCAGCCGTGGTCGCGCGGAAGTGTCAGTGGACATGGCCGAGCCGTGCGCGCACCACGTCCCCCTTCACCGCCTGGTACCGACCCGGTCCAGGCTAGTGATCGACACCGGACTTCGGGCCGTGCCGGACACCGCGGGCGGCCCGGTGCCTGGCCGCCAGGGTCGCGTCGGGAGCACACTGGCCGCACGGCGTGAAGCCCAACTCGCGGGCCTCGGCCACGGGCAGTGCGATCGACGGCCGCCCGGCCAGCCAGGCGCAGGTGGTCAGGTGATAGCGCGGCCGTTCGTCCACCACGCGCACGTCGACCGTCAGGCTGGTCACCACGAGCAGGTCGGCGGCGTCGGTGGACTCCTCGTCGGGCTCGTCCGCCGGGTCGGCGGCGAAGTCCTCGTCGTCGGTGTCCGCCGGATCAGGATCCGGCGCGACCGGCACCTCGGATTCCACGGGGTCGTCGTCGAACTCGGCCTCGTCGACCGGGTCGGCGGCGGCCTTGCGGCGCCGAGTGCGGAGCCAGTCGACCACCAGGATCCCGGCCGCCAGGACACTGACGGCGACCGAGAGCCACGCCCACAGCGTCTCCGCCGTGGTGAGGGCGGTGACCAGCAGCGCGAAGGCGCTGAGCACCAGCAACAAGACGATGTACAGCACCATGTGCCCTGTCCGCCGGACCGGTGCGCCGCGCGTGCCCGCGTCCTGATCGGACACGCGCGCGGCGACCCGGCCGACTTCCCGCGTCAGCCCGCTTCGGCCCGGGGGCCGAAGGAGTAGCCGCTCTGCTGACCGGCCGCGCGCCCGCCCTCGCTGGTCGGGGCCGCGGAACCGCGGTCGCCGAGCTCACGGAGGCTGGACTCCAGGAAGGTCTTCAGTCGGGTGCGGTACTCGCGCTCGAAGGTGCGCAGCTCGTCGATCTTCTTCTCCAGCGTGGTGCGCTCTGCCTGCACCGCGCCGATGATCTCGGTGTGCTGTCGCTGGGCGTCGCGCTCCAGCGTGGTGGCCTTCTCCCGCGCCTGCCGCTCCAGGGTCTCCGACCGGGTGCGGGCGTCGTTCAGCATGGTCTCGGCACGCGTGCGCGCCTCGTTGACCATGGTGTCGGACTTGGCCCGCGCCTCGGACAGCAACTGCTCGGACTTGGTCCGAGCCTCCGCCAGCATCCCGTCGGCCTCGGCTTTGGCCTCGCCGGTGAGCCGGTCGGCCATCTCCTGCGCCAGGCCGAGAACCTTGGCGGCCTGCACGTGGTGATCACCGCCGCCGCCCGGGTTGGTCTGCTCCAGCGAGCTGGGCGGCGGAACCGGAGTCAGCCTGCGCGGTTCCTCGGTCGGGCGAACCTGAGCCACTGGGGCCCCGCCGCCGGACCGGGCGTCGTCGAGGTCGGCGCGAGCCGACTCCAACTGCGCGTCGAGCTGCTCGACCTGCGCTCGCAGGTCGTTGTTCTCCTCGATCAGGCGGGAGAGCTCCACCTCGACCAAGTCGAGGAAGGCGTCCACCTCGTCCTCGTTGTAGCCCCGCTTGCCAATGGGAGGCTTGCTGAACGCGACGTTGTGCACGTCAGCGGGGGTCAACGACATCTGATCACCTCACGCGCTCCAGGGCTGCAGGTAGCCGGGTTCCCCGTTACCCGGGATACGCCAGTCGCATCAAGATGAATACGACCAACAGCAGCACCATAATCGATAGGTCCAGGCCGACGCCTCCGATCCTGATCGTCGGGATGAGCCGACGAACAAGACGAACCGGAGGATCGGTCACTGTGTAGATGGTCTCTAGCGTTACCGCAACCCCACCCGCGGGCCGCCACTCGCGCGCGAACGTGCGCACGAGCTCCACCACGACCCGCGCGGTGAGCAGCAGCCAGAAGATGAACAACACCCAATAGACGGCGAGGAGCACTGGTTCCACAGGTCAACTCTGCCATCAATCAGCTTCTGGTGACGAATCCGCCCTCCGCCAACCGCCGCTTGTCCTCCGCGGTGGGGTCGACATTGGGGGGTGAGATCAAGAACACCTTGTTGGTGACCTTGTCGATCGAGCCGCGCAGCGCGAACGCCAGCCCGGCCGCGAAGTCGACCAGGCGCTTGGCGTCCGCGTCGTCCATCTCGGTCAAGTTCATGATCACCGGGCGACCGTCGCGGTAGTGCTCGCCGATCGCCCTGGCCTCGTTGTAGCTGCTCGGGTGCAGGGTCACGACCCGACCGAGCGGGTAGCCACCCGCCTGCACGGGGGCCTCGACCTGGCGCAGCCGAGGCGCCGGGTCCCGCCGCGCGTCGACCGCGAGCGCGCCGTGGGTCTGGGTGTCGGCGGGCGTCGCCCAGGCAGGCCGCGGACGGCCGCGCTCGGCGGGCTCGTAGTCGTCTTCGCCCTCGTCACGGTAGGCGCCGCGCTGGCCGCCGAACCACCGACGCCTGCCCGCGCCGTAGTCGTCGAACTCGTCTTCCAGGTACTCCGGGCGACGGGTGTAGCCACGACGGTCGTAGTCTTCGGCGTCGTAGTCGTCGAGCTCGTCGGCCGGGACCATCCCGAAGTAGGCCTTCAGCTTCTGCAGCGTACTCATGGCGTCCCCTCCGCGACTCCCCAAGCGTGGTCCCACGTGCGTTTTCGACACCACAGCCCCGCACGCCTACCGGCGCCCCGGGAGATGGCAAACCCGGAACCTTCTACGGGGAGGCTAGCCCGCGCCCCCCGAGCAGAGCGGTTCCGACACGCACGCACGTCGACCCGTAGTCGATCGCTTCCTCCAGATCGTTACTCATGCCGCACGAGAGCTCGCGCGCCGTGGGATAGAGCGTGCGAAGCTGTTGTGCGACACCGGCAAGACGCTCGAACGCCACGGTCGGTTCCGTGTCGAGCGGCGCCACGGCCATGATCCCCCGAAACCGTAATTCACTCGAACGAGTTACCTGTTCGGCGAGTTCGTCAAGATCGTCGAGCGGGCAGCCGCCGCGCGCGGGGTCGCCGTCGAGGCTCGCCTGCAGGAGTACGTCGAGCGGCTCGGCGCGCTCCCCCGCGGCCCGGGCGGCGGCCGTGGCGCGGTCCAGCGCGGCCACCAGCCGCGCCGAGTCGACCGACTGGATCTCGGCCGCCCAGCGGGCCACCGACCGCGCCTTGTTGCGCTGCAGCCGCCCGACCATGTGCCAACGCACGGGGGCGTCCGGGCGCAGCGCACGCACCTCGTCGGCCTTGGGACCGGCCTCCTGCTCGCGGTTCTCGGCGAGGTCGAGGACGCCGAGGTCGGCCAGCGCCACCGCGTCACCGGCCGGGAAGGTCTTGGTCACGGCGAGCAGCCGAACCTCGCTCGGGTCGCGTCCGGCGCGGGCGCAGGCGGCCTCGATCCTGGCCGCGACCTCGGCGAGGTTGGCCGCGATCGCCGCCGCGCGGGCGCCCGTCACGGGGTCGCGTCCCGGTCGAGCCAGGTGATCGCGGCCAATCGCCCAGTGGTCCCTTCCCTGCGGTGACTGAACAGTGCGGGCTCCTCGTTCGTGCACCGCGGGTCGATCCCGATGCGCGCCACGCCCGCGTCGGCGAGCTGGCGCCAGAGTCCGGCGCGCAGGTCGAGGCCCGCGGTGCCCTTGCGGGTCCGGCACGCGCTGCCCGGCAGGTGCTTCTCCACGTCGGTCTGCATCGCCTGCGGCACCTCGTAGCAGTCGCCGCACACCGACGGGCCGAGCAGCACCTCGACGCGGCGCACGTCGGCGCCCACCGACGCCATGGCGGCCAGCGCGGCGGGCACCACGCCCACCCGCGCGCCGACGCGGCCCGCGTGCACCGCGGCGACCACCCCGGCCACCGGGTCGGCGAGCAGGATCGGCACGCAGTCGGCCACCAGCGCGACCAGCGCGAGCCCCGGCTCTGCGGTCACCAGCCCGTCGGTGGCCTCGACGGGCGCGGCCCGCGGACCGTCGACCACCGCGACCGTGCGACCGTGCACCTGCTCCATCCACACCAGCCGGTCGGCCGCCAGGCCCAGGTCGGCGGCCAGCCGCGCCCGGTTGGCGGCGACCGCGTCCGGCGCGTCCCCGACGTGCTCGCCGAGGTTGAACGAGTCGTAGGGGGTCTGGGACGCCCCGCCGTCGCGGGTGGTGACCACTCGGCGAATCCGCAACCTGCACTCCTCATCACGATCGAGTCTGTCGACAGCCCGCGCCCAAACTACTGCCGACAACGGCGAACCCCGGCGGGGGAACGCCGGGGTTCGCTGGCCGGGCTGGACTGTCGGGGCTGGACTGTCGGGGCTGGACTGTCGGGCCGCACTACCGACGCATGAACGGCGGGACGTCCACCTCGTCGTCGGGGTCGTCGACGACCGGGACGGCGCGGCCGGGCAGGCTGCCCTGGCTGCCGCGCACGTTCGGCAGCGGCTGCGCCGTCGCCGCGTGGGCGGGCGGAGCCGAGGTGGGCTGGTACGCCGGACGCGGCTGGTAGCCGTTGTCCTGCGCGGGCTCGTGCCGCTGGACGGGCGGCTGGTAGGTCGGGGTGGGCGCGGGCTCGGGCGCCGCGCCGCCGACCTGGCCCGCCTGCGCGGAGGCCGTGGTGCCGCGCGAGCCGAACGCGGTCGGGTCGAGCTTCTTGTGCGTCGGGGTGCCGCTGTCGAACCCGGCGGCGATCACCGTCACCCGCACCTCGTCGCCGAGCGAGTCGTCGATGACCGTGCCGAAGATGATGTTCGCGTCGGGGTGCGCGGACTCCTGCACCAGCGAGGCGGACTCGTTGATCTCGAACAGGCCGAGGTCGGAGCCGCCCGCGATGGCCAGCAACACGCCGTGGGCGCCGTCCATGGACGCCTCCAGCAGCGGCGAGTTGATCGCCTTCTGCGCCGCCTGCACCGCGCGGCCCTCACCGCGAGCCGAGCCGATGCCCATCAGCGCGCTGCCTGCGCCGGACATGATGCTCTTGACGTCGGCGAAGTCGAGGTTGATCAGACCCGGGGTGGTGATCAGGTCGGTGATGCCCTGCACACCGGAGAGCAGCACCTCGTCCGCGGAGCGGAACGCGTCCATCAGGCTGACCCCGACGTCGCCGAGCTGCAGCAGCCGGTCGTTGGGGATCACGATGAGCGTGTCGCACTCGTTGCGCAGCTCGGTGATGCCGTCCTCGGCCTGCTTCGCCCGGCGCTTGCCCTCGAAGGAGAACGGCCGGGTGACCACGCCGATGGTCAGCGCGCCGAGCTTGCGCGCGATGGACGCGACGACCGGCGCGCCACCGGTGCCGGTGCCGCCGCCCTCGCCCGCGGTGACGAAGACCATGTCGGCCCCCTTGATGACCTCCTCGATCTCCTCGCGGTGGTCTTCGGCGGCCTTGTGGCCGACCTCGGGGTTGGCGCCCGCACCGAGCCCGCGGGTGAGTTCGCGGCCGATGTCGAGCTTGACGTCGGCATCGGACATCAGCAGCGCCTGCGCGTCGGTGTTCACCGCGATGAACTCGACCCCCTTGAGGCCGACCTCGATCATCCGGTTGACGGCGTTCACGCCGCCGCCACCGATGCCGACAACCTTTATCACGGCGAGGTAGTTGTGCGGGGGCGTCATCGAGCCGCCTTCCTGATCGTGGTCCTGCGTGGTGCTGTCCAGGGCCGGGAAACCCTCAGCTTCAACCAGAGAGTGAGAGTTATGTCAACCCCGGACTATGAAAGGAAGGTAGGCATAGCGCGACCCGCGATCCAGCCGCCACGCCGTGCGCGCTCGCGGATGTTCGTCACGGGAGGTGAGGAGACTCCCGCGGTCACTCGCCAGTCACTCGCCGGTGGTGCCGTCGAGCAGCTCCCGGATGACGTCGAGGTGCCCGGCGTGCCGCCCGGTCTCCTCGATCATGTGGATGAGCACCCACCGCAGGTTCACCCGGCGGTCGCCGCGGAAGTCCACGTCGTCGTCGAGACCCATGCCGCCCGCGATCTCGCGGCTGGTGGCACATTGCGCGGAGTAGTCGGCCAGGAGTTGGTCGAGCTTCAGCTCGGCGGCGATCCGAAACTCGCCGTCGGGGTCCTCCTTGCTGTACGGCGCGCGGTCCGGCCTGCCGTTCAGCACGCTCTCGAACCAGTACGCCTCGACCCAGCGCAGGTGCGACAGCAGCCCGGCGACGGTCATCAGCTCGGAGGGCAGCAGCGCCCGGTGGGCGTCCTCTTCGGACAGACCGGTCGCCTTGAGCTCGATAGTGCCGCGCAGGTAGTCCAGGAATCCAGAGAGCTGGTCGAGTTCGCCGCCCGCCATCGGCGGGTCGACTCGGGTGATCGCATCAGTCATGCGCGGCAGTCTGGCCCACCCCACCGACACTCCGCACCCCGGTTTCGCCGTCCTCTGTGGACAACGTCTGGGGACAACGTCTGGGGACAACTTCCGCGAGACAACGTCAGGAGACGGTGGGGAACTCCGGCGCGGCGACGTCGTAGACCTTGCCGGGGCGGGTCAGCAGCGGCCCGAGCACCAGCGCCTTGCGCTCGGACTGCTCCGCGCCGCCCCACTTGACCAGCCGCCCGTCGGCGAGGGTGAGCCGGACGTTGCCCGGTGTCTCCGCGGACACCGACGCCACCTGGGGCCGCAGCGGCTCCGGCACCGCGGCCAACACCGTCACCGCCGCCCTGGTCGCCGGATCGTCGGCCGCCGCACGCGCCACCACGAGCCGCGGCAGCCCCGGCGGCGCGGCGACCACCCGGAAGTCGACCCCCGTCCCGTCGATCAGGTGTACGCCGTCCCCCGCGGTCACCACGGCCACGGGCGTCCGCTCGGTGACGGTGATCTCCACCGTGCCGGGGAAGGAGCGGCGGACGTCGACCGAGCCGACACTGGGCAGCAGCGCCACCCGCGCGGCGATCTCGTCGGTGTCCAACCGCACCAGCGGGCTGCCGGGCTCGACCGCGGCGGCCTGCCGCACGTCGTCCGCGCTGAGCTTCTCGACCCCGAGCACAGCCACCGCGCGCACCCCGAACACCGAGGTGAACAGCACCAGGTAGACCAGCGCCGGTACCGCGACCACCGAGCCGAGCACCGTCCACCGGCGGACGAGGAACCGGCGCCGGGTGGGGCGCCTGCGGACCTCGCGCTCGGACGACCGCGGCGGCCTGCGCCGCGGCCGGTCCGCCACCCGCTCGGCGGCGGCGCCGGTCATTCCCCGGCCGCCCGGCGGTCGAGTTCGGCGATCAGCTCCGGGCCGAGCATCGTGACGTCGCCCGCGCCCATGGTCAGCACCAGGTCGCCCGGCCGGACGAGGTCGGCGACCAGCGACGGCACCTTGTCGAACGCGGGCTCGTAGTGCACGGCGTCGAGCGGCACGGCGTCGGCGATGAGCGCGCCCGTGACCCCGGGCTCGGGTTCCTCGCGCGCGCCGAACACGTCGAGCACCACGACCTCGTCGGCCAGGCCGAGCGCCGCGGCGAACTCGGCGGCGAAGGTCTTGGTGCGCGAGTACATGTGCGGCTGGAAGATCACCACGACCCGGCCGCCCTCGGCGGCGGGCCGCACCGCGCGAAGCTGCGCGGCCACCTCGGTCGGGTGGTGGGCGTAGTCGTCGTAGACCCGGACCCCGCCCGCGGCGCCCTTGTACTCGAAGCGCCTGCGGACCCCGCCGAACGCCGCGATGCCCTCGCCCAGTTCGGCCAGCGGCGCGCCCAGCTCCAGTCCGGCCAGCAGCGCGGCGAGCGCGTTATCCGCCATGTGCTCGCCCGGCATGGCCACGCCGAGCTGGATCTCCTGGCCGTCGAGGGAGATCCGGGCGACACCGCCGCCGTCCGCGGGCCGGTAGTCGAGCAGGGTGGCGTCGGACGCGGCCGTGGCCGCGCGGCCGTACCGGCGGACCCGGATGCCCCGCGCCTCGGCACGGGCGGCCAACGCCGCCGACCCGGGGTCATCCGCGCACGCGACAAGCACGCCGCCGGGGGTGATCCGGTCGACGAAGGCGTCGAACACGGCTGTGTACGCCTCGACAGTGCCGTGGTGGTCCAGGTGATCGGCCTCGACGTTGGTCACCACGGCGACCGACGGCGCGAACACCAGGAACGACCCGTCGCTCTCGTCGGCCTCCGCGACGAAGACGCCGCCGCTGCCGTGGTGGGCGTTGGCGCCGGAGTCGTTGAGGTCGCCGCCGATGGCGAACGACGGGTCGAGCCGACAGTGCTGCAGCGCCACGGTGAGCATCGAGGTGGTCGAGGTCTTGCCGTGCGTACCCGCGATGCACGCCACCCGGTGGCCCGCCATCAGCTCGGCCAGCGCCTGCGACCGGTGCAGCACCGTGATCCCGCGCCGCCGCGCCTCGACCAGCTCCGGGTTGGACTCCTTGATCGCGGTGGACACCACGACCGCTGTCGGTCCGTCGGGCAGCAGATCGAGGTTCTCCGCCGCCTGCCCGACCGCGATCCGCGCACCCTGGGCCCGCAGAGTCAGGAACGTGCGGGCCTCCTTGGCGTCCGACCCGGACACCGTCTTGCCGCGGGCCAGCAGGATGCGCGCGATGCCGCTCATCCCCGCCCCGCCGATGCCGATCAGGTGCGCCCGCTCCAGTAACCGGTCGGCCGTGGTCATGACCGGCTCTTGTCGACGGTGTCGAGCACCATGCGGGCCAGCACGTCCGCGGCCTCGCGGTGGCCGCTGCCCTGCGCGGCCGCGCTCATCGTCGCCAGCCTGGCCGGGTCGGTGAGCATCGGCACGACCAGGTCGGCGACCTTCCGCGGGGTCAGTTCCTCGTCGGACACCAGCAGCGCACCGCCGCCGTCGACCACGGGCCGGGCGTTGAGCGCCTGCTCGCCATTGCCGATCGGCAGCGGGATGTACACCGCGGGCAGCCCCACCGCGGACACCTCGGCGACGGTCATCGCGCCGCACCGGCACAGCGCGGCGTCCGCGGCGGCGTAGGCCAGGTCCATCCGCTCCAGGTAGGGCACCGAGACGTAGGCGGGCGCGCCCGGAACCTCCTGCACCGCGAGGGTGTTCTTCGGGCCGTGCGCGTGCAGCACGCCGATGCCCGCGTCGGCCAGGGCGCGGGCGGCGCCGGACACCGCGGTGTTGATCGACCGCGCGCCCTGTGAGCCGCCGAACACCAGCAGCGTCGGCGCGTCGGGGTCGAGCCCGAAGAACTCGCGGGCCTGCGCCCGCAGCGCGGCCCGGTCCAGGTTGATGATCGACTCGCGCAGCGGGATACCGATGACCTCGGCGCCCGGCAGCCCGGAGTCCGGCACGGCCACCGCGACGCGGGCGGCGAAACGGGCGCCGACCTTGTTGGCCAGGCCGACCTTGGCGTTGGAGTCGTGCACCACGATCGGCACCCTGCCGCGGGCGGCGAGGTAGGCGGGCAGCGCGACGTAGCCGCCGAAGCCGACCACGACGTCGGCGCCGACCCGGTCGAGCACCTCACGGGTGGCCTTCACCGCCGCGCGCACCTTGAGCGGCAGCTTGAGCAGGTCGACGGTGGGCTTACGCGGCAGCGGGACCGGCGGGATCATCTCCAGCGGATACCCCCGGGCGGGCACGATGGTCTTCTCCAGGCCGCGCTCAGTGCCCAGCGCGACCACGCGGGCGTCCGGGCGCAGCCGCATCACCGCGTCGGCCAGCGCCAGCGCGGGCTCGATGTGCCCCGCCGTGCCGCCCCCCGCGATCACGACGCACGGACCCTTGCGAGCGGCCTGACTCCCACCGGTGGGACCAACGGTCAACGACGTCCTCCTTTAGCGGACCGCGGATTCCCGCGGCTTGCCTTCTGCCGGGCCGCGGACGCACCGCCCCCGGCCCTGCCGTACCCGTGCCGCTCGGGCACCGCACGCCTGCGGTGCTCGCTCTGCGGCACGCCGCGCCGACCCGTGAGCCCCGTCGGCCGGTCCGCGCCGCGCGGCGGTGCCGACGGCCGCGCGGGCTTGCGTTTCTTCGGCGGCTTGTACGGGTCGGGCGCGGGCAGCCGCATGAGCTTGCCGAATCGGCCCGGCCCCTGTGAGCGTAGTGCCGACACGGCCTCGGGCTCGTGCCGCGCGCAGTTCGCGAGGATGCCGAACACCAGCATGGTGACCACGACCGAGGTGCCGCCGGAGGAGATGAGCGGCAGCGTGATGCCGGTGACCGGCAGCAACCCGACCACGTAGCCGATGTTGATGGCCGCCTGCGCGACCAGCCAGACAGTCAGCGTGGCGGCGACCATCCTGATCCACGGGTCGATGTTGCGCGTGGCTATCCGCATGCCGACAACCGCGAGCATCGCGAACAGGCCCAACACCAGCGCACAGCCGAGCAGGCCCAACTCGTCGCCGATGAGCGCGAAGATGAAGTCGTTGTGCACGTTGGGCAGGAAGTTCCACTTCGACGGGCCCTGGCCCAGCCCCCGGCCGAACAGGCCGCCGTCGGCCAGCGCGAGCTGCGCCTGCAGCGCCTGGTAGCTCTTGCCGCTGACGTCGTCCTCGGGGCTGAGGAAGCTGAGCACCCGGTCGAGCCGGTACTGCGTGCCGACCGCGAGCAGCGCGACCCCGGCGAGACCGCCGAGCGCGAGCGCCCCGAACAGCCGCAGCGGCGCCCCCGCGAACCACAGCAGGGCGATCAGCACCACCCCGAGGGTGACCGTGCCGCCGAGGTCGGGCTGCAGCATGACCAGCGCGAACATCAGCAGCGCGGCGGGCAGCACCGGGACCAGCAGGTGGCGGTACCGGTGCAGCACCGCCCGCTTGACCACCAGCACGTGCGCGCCCCACAGCGCGAGCGCGAGCTTGGCCACCTCGACCGGCTGGAAGGAGACCGCGCCGAACCGGAACCAGCTCTGCGTGCCGTTGACCTGGGCGCCGAGCGGAGTCAGCACCACCACGAGCATGACCACGCTGACCACCAGCGCCGCCGGGCTCAGCGCCCGGATGCGGGCAAGCGGGACGCGCAGGCCGAGCCAGAACAGGACCGCGCCGACCAGCACGTAGAGCAACTGCTTCTTGAACACCGTGTAGAGCCCGGAGCCCGGGGTGTTGAACGAGACCACCGACGACGCCGACAGCACCATGACCAGGCCGAGCACAGTGAGCAGGCTGAACACCGCGAGTACGAGGTGGAACGAGGCCAACGGCCTGCCCAGCCACGCGGTGAGGGCGGTGCGGAACGCCACGAGCTTGCCCGTCGCGCGCACCTTGCGCCGGGGCCGCTCGTCGACCTCGGTGGCGGCCATCAGCGCACTCCGGTGTCGCCGCGGTCCTCCTGGCCAAGCACGGCGTCGACGAACGCGTCGCCGCGCTGGGCGTAGTCGCGGTACATGTCGAGGGAGGCCGCCGCGGGCGCGAGCAGCACGACGTCACCCGGACGGGCCATGGCCCCCGCTGCGCGGACCGCTGCGATCATGGCGTCATGATCTCCCGGACCCACCCGCTCGACGGGGACATCCGGCGCGTGTCGCGCGAGGGACGCGGAGATCACCTCGGCGTCGGCGCCCAGCAGCACCACGCCGCGTAACCGGTCCGCCACCTCGACTACCAGGCCATCGACGGAGGCGCCCTTGAGCAGGCCGCCCGCGATCCACACCACCGACTCGAACGCGCGCAGCGACCCGGCCGCGGCGTGCGGGTTGGTGGCCTTGGAGTCGTTGACGTAGCGCACTCCGGCCACCTCGGCTACCGGCACCGCGCGGTGCGCGCCGGGCTCGAACGCGCGTAGGCCTGCGCCGACAGCCTCAGGGCTGACGCCATAGGCCCGGGCCAGCGCGGCGGCGGCGAGCGCGTTGGCCACGTTGTGCGCGCCGACCGGCCGCACATCGGCCAGCGTGGCGAGTTCGACGGCGGTGGTCGCCGGGTCGTCGACGAACGCGCGATCGATCAGCAGGTCCTCGACCACGCCCAGCTCCCCCGGCCGCGGGGTGTCCAGACCGAAGCCGATCCGGGTGCCACCATGCTCGGCCGCGAGACGCGCCGACCAGTCGTCGGCGGTGTTGTGCACGACGACCTTCGCGCCTGCGAAGACAGTGCCCTTGGCGCGGGCGTACTCGGCCATCGAGCCGTGCCAGTCGAGGTGGTCCTCGGCGACGTTGAGCACGGCTGCCGCGCGCACCCGCAGGCTCGACTGCCAGTGGAGCTGGAAGCTCGACAGCTCGACGGCCAGCACCCCGTGTCCCGCCAGCACCGCGTCGAGCACCGGCAGTCCGACGTTTCCGCAGGCCACGGCGTCGGCGCCGTGCGCGCGCAGGATCGACTCCAGCATGCGCACCGTCGTGGTCTTGCCGTTGGTGCCCGTGACGGCGAGCCACACCGGCGGCCGCGCCTGCCGCTCGGAGATCCGCCAGGCCAGCTCGACGTCGCCGATCACCTCGACCTCGGCGGCGACCAGCAGCGGGCTGTCCGGCCGCCAGCCAGGGCTGGTGACCACCAGGTCGGTGCCCGGCGGCGGCTCGACCAGGCCCGCGACCAACTCGGCGCCCGTGTCGGCCAGAGCGGCCAGCCGCTCCGCGCTGGCGTCGGTCACGGTGACCCTGGCGCCCATGGATCTCAGGGCGACCGCGACCGACCGCCCGGTGACGCCCGCCCCGGCGACCAGCACCGAGCGGTCGGCGAACTCGGTCACACGCCGCCGCCGAGACCCAGCCAGTCCGCGTAGAACAGGCCGAGGCCGAACATCGCGCACACGCCCGCGAGCAGCCAGAACCGGATGATGACCGTGGTTTCCGCCCACCCGGCGAGCTCGAAGTGATGATGGAACGGCGCCATCCGAAACAGCCTGCGCCGGGTGGTGCGGAAGATCGCGATCTGCAGCACGACCGACATCATCTCGACCACGAACAGGCCGCCGATCACGATCATCAGCAGCTCCGTGCGGGTGGCCATGGACAGTCCGGCCACCAGCCCGCCCAGCGCGAGCGAGCCGGTGTCGCCCATGAAGATCTTCGCGGGCGCGGCGTTCCACCAGAGGAAGCCGATGCACGCGCCCATCGCCGCGGACGCCACCACCGCCAGGTCCAGCGGGTCGCGCACGTCGAAGCAGGCGGCCTCGCGCACCCGCGAGCAGTCGTGGCTGAACTGCCAGAACGAGATGACCACATAGGTGCCGAGCACCATCGCCGACGACCCGCCCGCGAGCCCGTCCAGGCCGTCGGTGAAGTTCACCGCGTTCGACCACGCCGAGACCGCGAGGTAGCAGAACACGATGAAGCCGATGCCGCCGAAGGACACGATCGCGATGTCGCGCACGAACGACAGGTGGTCCGAGGCGGGCGTCAGGTTGCGCTCGTCTGGGAAGCGCAGCGCCAGGATCGCGAACGCGATGCCCACCACGAGCTGGCCGACCAGCTTCGCGGTCTTGTTCAGCCCGAGGTTGCGCTGCTTGCGGATCTTGATGAAGTCGTCCAGGAAGCCGACCACGCCGAGCCCGGTGCCCAGCATCAGCACCAGCAGACCGGACGCGGTGGGCGACTCGCCCTGCGGAGTCGACATGGCGTTGACGATGTGCGAGGTGCCGTAGCCCGCCCACATCGCCACGATGATCGCGACACCGCCCATGGTCGGGGTGCCGCGCTTGCTCTTGTGCCCCTCGGGGCCTTCCTCGCGGATCTCCTGGCCGAAGCCCTGCCGGGAGAACACCCGGATCAGGTACGGGGTGAGCAGGATGGACACGACCATGGCTACCGCGGCCGCGATGAGGATGCTCTTCACTGGGCGACCTCCGACAGCAGCGCGTCCGCGACCCGCCAGAGGGCGGCCACCTTGGACGCCTTCACCAGGACCACGTCACCGGGTGCCAGTTCGGCGCGCAACAGCGCGACCGCGGCATCGACGTCCGGCACGAGCACCGACTCCTCTCCCCACGAGCCCTCCAGGCTCGCCCCCTGGTGCATGGCGCGGGCCTGCTCGCCCACCACCACCAGGCGGTTGATGTCCAGTCGAACGGCGAGCCTGCCGATCTCGTCATGCGCCTCGGTCGTGTTCTCGCCCAGCTCGCCCATCACCCCGAGGACGGCCCAGGACCGGCGCCGGTTGCCTGTGCGCGCCATGGTCGCCAGCGTTGTGAGCGCGGCGCGCACCGACTCGGGGTTGGCGTTGTAGGAGTCGTTGACCACCGTCACCCCGTCCGGGCGGGTGATCACCTCCATGCGGCGCGCGGAGACGCGCCGAGCCGCCGACAGCCGCTCGGCCACCTCCTGCGGGGTGGCACCCAGTTCCAGGGCCACCGCCGCGGCGGCGAGCGCGTTGCCCACGTGGTGAGCGCCGTGCAGCGCCAGCGTCACCCGGGCCTCGCCCGCGGGGGTGACCAGCCGGAAGCTGGCCCTGGCCTGGTCGTCCAGTTCGACGTCGGTGGCCCGGACCTGCGCGTGCTCGGCCGCACCGACCAGCACGACCCGCGCCGCCGTGCGCTCGGCCATGGCGGCGACCAACGGGTCGTCGGCGTTGAGCACCGCCACCCCGTCGGCTGGCAGCTTCTCGACCAGCTCGCCCTTGGTGCGGGCGATGTCCGCGCGGGAGCCGAATTCGCCCAGGTGGGCCGTGCCGACGTTGACCACGACGCCGATGCGCGGCGGCGCCGTGTCGCACAGCGCCGCGATGTGGCCCGGTCCGCGCGCGGACAGCTCCAGCACGAGGTGCCTGGTGTCGGCGTCGGCGCGCAGCGCGGTCCACGGGTGGCCCAGTTCGTTGTTGAACGAGCCGGGCGGGGCGATCGTCGGACCCATCGGCGCGAGGAGTTGGGCGACGAGGTCCTTGGTGGAGGTCTTGCCGGACGATCCGGTGATGCCGATGACGGTCAGCCCGCCCGGGGTCAGCCGGTCGACAACCGCCCTGGCCAGTGCGGCTAGGCCGGCCAGGACAGCAGCGCCGGAGCCATCCGTGTCGCCGGTGAGGGCGACGGAACCGGTGTGCGCGTCGGTTACCGGCGCCACGATGACCGCCGGGGCGTCGACCTCGCGCGCGGCCAGCACGCCGACCGCGCCCGCCGCGACGGCCCCGGCCGCGAAGTCGTGCCCGTCGACCCGCTCACCCGGCATGGCGACGAACAACCCGCCGGGCACCAGCTCACGGGAGTCGAACTCGACGCCGCCGGTGACGGTCTCGGTGCCGTCGGCACGGTGCAATCTGCCGCCGACGGCGTCGGCGACCTCCCGCAGGGTCAGCGGGATCATCGGGTCACCGGACCCAGTCGCTCGCGGATGGCGGCCTCCAGTTCGTCGCGGTCGGAGAACGGGTGCACCACACCGGCGACGTCCTGGCCGGTCTCGTGTCCTTTGCCCGCGATGACGACGACGTCGCCCGCGGCCGCGCGGGACACCGCGGTCGCGATCGCCTGCCTGCGGTCACCGATGTCGACCACCTCGCCTCGCTCGGCCGCCGGGACGGCCCGCACCCCGGCCAGCATCGCGGCCCGGATCGCGGCCGGGTCCTCGCTGCGGGGATTGTCGTCGGTGACGACGAGCAGATCGCTGCGCCGCGCCGCCGCCGCGCCCATCAACGGGCGCTTGGCCGTGTCGCGGTCGCCGCCGCAGCCGAGCACGACGATCACCCTGCCGTCGGTGCGCGCGCGCATGGCGTCCAGCGCCAGGGCGACCGCCTCCGGCTTGTGCGAGTAGTCGACAACGGCGGTGAAGTCCTGTCCGATGGCCACCCGCTCCATCCGGCCGGGAACCTGCGCGGCGGCCAGTCCGCGCACGATCGCGTCGGTCGCGACCCCGACCACGGTCAGGCACGCGGCCGCGACCAGGGCGTTCGCGACGTTGAACGTGCCAGGCATGGGCAGGGTGGCGGGCAGCCGCGCGCCGTCCGGGGTGTGGATCACGAAGGACTGCTCACCGGACAACGAGGTGCGCAGGTCGGTGGCGGTCCACTGGGCCTCTCCCGTGATGGCGACCGTGACCGTCTGCGGCGTGACCAGGCGCCGACCCCATTCGCCGTCCACGCAGACCACCTCGGCGGCGGAGCGGCCGTCGAACAGCAGCGCCTTGGCCCGGAAGTAGTCGTCCATGTCAGGGTGGAAGTCCAGGTGGTCCTGGGACAGGTTGGTGAACGCGCCGACCGCGAACCGGGTGCCCGCGACCCGACCCAACTCCAGGGCGTGGCTGGAGACCTCCATCGGCACGTGCGTGACGCCGCGCTCGGCCATCACGGCCAGCAGCGCCTGCAGGTCGGGGGCCTCGGGCGTGGTGAACGCGCTGGCCAGCCGCTCGCCCGCGATCCGGGTCTCCACCGTCCCGATGAGACCGGTGGTGTGGCCCGCGGCGGCCAGGCCGGACTCGATCATGTGGCTGGTGGTCGTCTTGCCGGAGGTGCCGGTGACGCCCAGGACGGCGAGCTTGGTCGACGGCTCGCCGTAGATCCACGCGGCCACCGGCCCGAGCGCGGCGCGCGGGTCGGGGTGGACGATCACCGGGAGGTTCGCGGCGCGCACGGCTGGCCGGGCCGCGCCCGCCTCGTCGGTCAGCACCGCGACCGCGCCCGCGGCGACGGCCTGGGCGGCGAAGTCGGCACCGTGCGTGCGGGCGCCGGGCAGCGCGGCGAACAGGTCCCCCTGTCGGACCTGCTGGGCGCGCAGCGTCGCGCCCGTGACGGCCACTTCGGACACGGGGTCACGGACGTCACTGCCCTCGCCCGCGATCAGCCGCGCGTCGGCGCGAGCGACCAGCGTGGCGAGTGGGACAGGGTGGATCCGGGAGGGGCGAGGCGGCGCTGTGACAGCCTTGCCGTCGAGCTTGGCGGGCACGTCGGGGAAGGCTACCTGCGCACGGAGGGCAACCGTGCGGACCCTCACCCTCGACCCCGCAACGGATGAGGTAGGCGTGCCCAGAGTGACGGACCCTCCTCGATCGAGTTAGTCGGTGACACGATCGGGTCGATTCCGTTTTTGCAGCTCACCCCGCCCGTCCGGCCGGTAGTATCGAACACATGAGCGAATCTTTGGCCACCGTCCCCACCCGCCCGCACGTCGTCCGACCGCGATTCGGCCTGGCGTGTCCCGAAGCCGGCCTGTCACCCCGTCACCGACCACGAGGCCGCGCAGATCCACCGACTGTCCAGATTGTCCCGACCATGAGGACAGTCCCCACCGTCTTGTCTGCCGTGACTGTCCCGATTGGACTGGGCGACGAATCGAGCCGGGCGTCAGGGCTTGATGAGCGGGACGATCGGGGTGGGCTCGGCCGACAGCGGAAGGTTGTAGCGCTGGGCGAGGAACGAGGCGATGTCGTGGAAGAACGGCGCCGCCGAGTGACCGTCCGGTGTGGAGTAGACCGGCGTGTCGTAGACCATGCCCACAACGAACCGCGGGTTGTCCGCGGGGAGGATGCCCGCGAACGTGATCCAGTACTTGGAGTCGCTGTAGCGGCCCGCGGTCTGGTCGAACTGCTGCGCCGTCCCGGTCTTGCCCGAGATCTGGTAGCCGGTCAGCGCCGCGGCGGGCGCCGTGCCGCTGTTCTGGTTGGGTGCCTTCTGCGTCACGGCGCGCAGCATGTCGCGCGTGGTGCGGGCCGTCTCCGGCGACACCACCCGCACGCCGTCGGGCCGCGGTTCCTCGACCCGGCCACCGTCCGGCGCCACGGTGGCCTTCACGATCCGCGGCGGCACGCGCACCCCGTCGTTGGCGAGCGTCTGGTACATGCCCGCCATCTGCAGCACGGTCATCGACAGCCCCTGCCCGATCGGCAGGTTGCCGAAGGTGCTGCCCGACCACTGGCTCTGCGGCAGCAGCCTGCCGGGGCTCTCGCCGGGCAGGCCGACCCCGGTGCGCTTGCCGATGCCGAGCTTGGCCAGCATGTCCGCGTACCGCTCAGGCCGGACCTCGTTGGCCAGCATCAGGGTGCCCACGTTCGACGACTTGGCGAACACGCCGGTGGTGGTCATGTTCAGCCTGCCGTGGTCCCACGCGTCGCTGACCACCCGGTCGGCGATCTTGATCGAGCCCGGCACCGACAACACCTCGTCCGGGGTGGTGACGCCGTACTCCAGCGCGGCCATCGCGGTGACGACCTTGTTCACCGAGCCAGGCTCGAACGGCGTGGTCACCGCCGGGTTGACGATGTCCTCGGTGTTCAGTCCGCCGGGGGCGCCGGGGTCGAACGTCCGGTCGTTGGCGAGCGCGTAGACCTCCCCGGTCTTGGCGTCGAGCACGACGACGCTGGCACTCTTCGACCCGCTGCGCCTGGCGTACTCGGCGGTCTTCTGCTGCACGAAGAACTGCAGGTCGGCGTCGATGGTCAACTCGATGTCCGAGCCGTCGACCGCGGGCTCCAGGTCGCGCTCGGTGCCGGGAATGACGACGTTGGTGCCGCCCTCGGTCTCCACCCGCTGGCTGCCCTGCCTGCCCGCGAGTTCGTTGTCGCGCAGCAGTTCCAGGCCGACCCGGCCGTGCAGGTTGTGCTTCTCCTGCACGGGATCGTCCATCCGCCAGGTGGCCACCCCGACGACGTTGGAGGCCAACGTGCCGCCCGGATACTCGCGCAGCGCCCGATACTCGATGTTGAGCTGCGGAAAGGTCTCCTTGAGCGTGCGGGCGGCCGCGGGCTCGACATTGGTCGCCAGGTAGACGAACGACTTGTCCTCCCGGAGCTTGGCCAGCAGGTCCGGTTCGGACACCTGGTCGCCGAGCACCTCACGCATCTTGCGCGCGATCGCCGCGGTCTCCTCGTCGAAGCTCAGCGGGGTGGCCGGGTTGTTCTTCTTGTTGAACTCGTCGATCTGCTTGCGCTGCGCGTTCGGCCGGTAGGCCACCGCCCGCGCTTCCACACTGAACGCGAGCTCGACGCCGTTGCGGTCCAGGATCGAGCCGCGGCGGGCCGGGATCGGGATCTTCTCCAGCCGCTGCCGCTCGGCCCGCGCGGCCAGCGCCTCCGCCTCGAATCCCTGCACCTGCACGAGCTTGAGTCCCGCCGCCACCAGCGAGGCGATCAACAGGAACCGCACGACGACGACCCGCACCCGATGGTCGGTCCCCTGAGCCCGCTTGGTCACCCGCCGCAGGCGCCCCGGCGCGACCGACCGCCGCGGCGCCTGTCGGCCACGCGGCGGTGCGGGACGCCGAACCGGCGCCCGCCGGTACTGATCAGTCATCAGCCGCCACCCCACCGGACTCGGCACACCCATCCGCCGGCCGGGCCTCGGCCCACACCGCCGGATCGACGGACATCTCGGCACCCACACCCACGCGCGCGGGCGGCGAACCCGCGCCACCAGCGCCCTCGACCAGCCGCACCCCCGGACCGACAGCACCCTGGTCGACCCGCCCGCCCACCTCCGCCGCGACCGCCCGCACCACAACGTCACCTACCGACAACCCCGCGCCCGACAACCCCGCACCCACCAGCGGCGGGCCGACAACCCCATCAGCGAACATCCGCACCCCAACGCAGACAGACCAACCAACCACAGCTCGCGAAGTCCCGAACCCACCAACCACCGACAACTCGACAACCAAGCCCGCACCCTCCACCAACGGCCCCGCAACTCCACTACCGGCGAACAACCGCATCCCACCACCTGCGACAGCCCCCTGGGCGGGCCGTCCACGCACGACCCGCGGGTTCCACACGACGCGCGGGTCGGCGACCACGCCTCCCGTGACCGATCTCAGGGCGAGGTCGGCCGCGGGCGGCATCGCCTTCCGGCAGGACATCGCCTTCCGGCAGGACATCAGCCGCCACCCCCGGGCGGCTGCGCCGCACCGGCACCGGGCGGGACCGCCGGGTTCGCGGGCGGCGCGGTGTCGGCAGGCGGCACAGTGCCCGCGGGCGGCGCGGCCTGACCGCCCGCGGCGGGCGGCTGCGCGGAATCGACCGGGGCGGCTGGCTGCTGGTCGACGGGCACAGTCGGGGGTGCGGGCGCCGGAACGGGCTTGGCCTCCCCGACGACTGTCACCGAGCCATCCGGCTGCACGACCAGCCAGGCGGGGTCGCCCGCGGGCACCATGCCCAGCTCTCGGGCGCGCTGCGCCAAGGCGGACGCCGACTCCTGCCTGGTCACCTCGCGCTGGAGTTGGGCGGCCTGCTCGGAGAGTCGGGTGGCGCCGTTCTTCGCGTCCTCCAGCCGGTAGGAGTCCGCGATCGCCTGGGTGGTCAGCCACAGCGTGGCGGCCACCCCGACGACGAGCAGCGCGATGATCAGCACCACGAACGACGCGCGGCCGGAGGTGACCTCCTCGGTGGCGACGGCGGGGCGGGACGCGGTGCCGCGGCCCTCCCGGTGGGCGCGCCGGGCGTACGCCCGCTCGGCGGCAGCCGTGCGGGGGCGGCCCGCGGCGCGCGCGGGGCGGTCGGCGCGGGTGGGCTTCGCGGGTGCCTCGACGCTCGCCTCGCCCGCCGACGTGGTGGACGACTTGCGCGTGGTCTCTGCGGCGCGACCGCGGCGGGTCTGCTCGGCGGTGCGCGCCGAGGCACGGTTCGCCGCGCGGGTGCCCGTGTTGCGTGTCGGCGCGGTCATGATGCCTCCCGGATTCGTTCCGCCGCGCGCAGCCGGACCGACTGGGCGCGCGGGTTGCGTTCGATCTCGTGCTCGTCGGCCTGTTCGGCGCCGCGGGTCAGCAGGCGCACCCGCGGGCCGTGGCCGGGCAGCTCCACCGGCAGCCCCTCCGGGGTGGTCGACTTCGCGAGGTCCGCCAGCGCCCGCTTGACGATCCGGTCTTCGAGCGACTGGTAGGACTCCACGACGATCCGACCACCCACCCGCAGCGCGGCGAGCGCGGCGGGAATGGCCCGGCGCAGGACGTCGAGTTCGGCGTTGACCTCGATGCGCAGGGCCTGGAAGGTGCGTTTGGCGGGGTGGCCGCCGGTGCGCCGGGTGGCCGCGGGGACCGCCTCGTAGAGCAGTTCCACCAGCCGCCCGCTGGTGGTGAAGGGCTCGCGGTCCCGGGCGGCGACGACGGCCTTGACGATCCGGCTCGCGAACCGTTCCTCGCCGTAGTCGCGCAGGACGCGGATCAGGTCGGCGGCCGAGTAGGAGTTGAGTACGTCCGCCGCGGTGGGACCGGTCGTCGGGTCCATCCGCATGTCCAACGGCGAGTCGCGGGAGTAGGCGAATCCGCGCTCGGCCACGTCGAGCTGCATGGAGGAGACACCGAGGTCGAACAGCACACCGTCCACCCTGGACAGTCCCAGCCCGGACAGCGCGTCGGGGATCTCGTCGTAGACCGTGTGCACGAAGTGCGCCCGGTCGCCGTGGCGGGACAGGCGGTCGCGGGAGAGGTCGAGCGCGTGCGGGTCGCGGTCGAGGCCGACCAACGTCAACTCGGGGAACGCCGTGAGCAGGGCGTCGGCGTGGCCGCCGAGGCCGAGAGTGGCGTCGACGAGGACGGCGGGACGGCCGGACACGGCAGGCCCGAACAGGTCGAGAATCCGGTCCAGCAGCACCGGCACATGCCGTGGCTGTTCGGTCGGCTGTTCGGTCATCGTCACACCCCCTTTCCGACCCTTTCCGGCGCTGCGCTCCCCACACCGCCGCGGCTCGTACCACTCGCCGATCACAAGGCCGGGTGCCGCCAGGTCCCCGCCCGCTCGTCGAACCTGGCACCGGGGAAGGTGCGCCAGGGCCGAAAGCGAGCGGACCGAGGCCTCACGGCACCCGCATCCTCGTTGTCCCCCACCGTCAGAACACGCCGGGCAGCACCTCCTCGCGGGCTTGCGAGTAGCTGTCCTCGTGTTCGTCCAGGTAGGTCTGCCACGCCTGGGCGTCCCAGATCTCCAGCCTGGTGATCGCCCCGATGACGACGCAGTCCTTGGACAGCCCGGCGTAGCGCCGAAGCTCCGGCGCGACCGCGATCCGCCCTTGCCCGTCGGGACGCTGCTCGTCGGTGCCTGCGAACAGGTACCTCTGATAGGCGCGGACGGCCTCGTTCGTCAGCGGTGCGGCCGCGACCTTGCGCGCCATGTCCTCGAACTCCGCGCGCGGAAACACGTAGAGACAGTGATCCTGACCCTTCGTGATCATCAGCCCACCCGCGAGCGCTTCCCGGAACTTGGCGGGCAGTGTCAGCCGCCCCTTGTCATCGAGCTTGGGGGTGTGCGTGCCGAGAAACATTCGGACACCCACCTCCCCACCGAACCCCTCGGATCGGCCATGGAGCCCCCGATTGCCCCACTTGGCGCCACAGTACCCCACTTTTCACCACAGTCAACGCGAATCCCGGCTCGTCAAGACTCGTCCGTGCGCTGTTTTCCCAGCTAGGCGCCCGACGGTGGCGGGTGGGGCGTGGTGGGGGGCCAACCGGGCCCAGTCGCACCATCCGCCGGGCAACAACGCCCGAAAACGCCCTCACGCCCGGCACCACAGGGTTCACGGCTCGACGTGGGGCACCGTGGCGGGCCCGGCCAGCGCGGGGTGGGGAGGAGTGGGGAACAGCGGACGACCGCCGAGGCGAGCGGGGCGGATGAGGCGAGCACGCTCCGTGAGCAATCACCGGGAATCGGCTTGATCGACTCAGCTCGGCCGACCGATTCCGGCAGACTCGAAACATTGGGGTACTTCGCCCTGGTTTGACACACTCCATGGCAGGCTGTCGCGGCCACGGGACGTGGCAGGCGACGCCGGGTGCGCCGAGCCTCGCCGCCCCGGGGATCGGGTGGCGACGGTGACCCGGAGTGCCGCCGAGCAAGCATCAGGAGGTCGCGTGACGTCGAGTACCCCGCCCACCGCTCTGCCGGGACACCCCTATGCAGGGCACGGCGCCGGTCACGGGCCCGAGGGGACGATCTCCCCCTACCCGCCGCCGAGCACCGACGGGCACCGGCCGATGGGGCGGCTGGACGACTTGCACGCCACCGCGCAGCGGATCGCGGCGAACGTCGAGCGGGTGCTCGTCGGCAAGCCCGAGGTGGTCCGGCTCGCGCTGGTCACGCTACTGGCCGAGGGGCACCTGCTGGTCGAGGACGTGCCGGGGGTCGGCAAGACGTCGCTGGCCAAGGCGCTGGCCCGGTCGATCGACTGCTCGGTGAGCCGCATCCAGTTCACCCCCGACCTGCTGCCCAGCGACGTCACCGGGGTGTCCATCTTCAACCGGCAGACCAGCGAGTTCGAGTTCCGGTCCGGCCCGGTGTTCGCCAACATCGTCGTCGGCGACGAGATCAACCGCGCCTCCCCCAAGACCCAGTCCGCGCTGCTGGAGTGCATGGAGGAGCACCAGGTCACCGTCGACGGCAAGACCTACGAACTCCAGTCGCCGTTCATGGTGATCGCGACGCAGAACCCGATCGAGATGGAGGGCACCTACGCGCTGCCCGAGGCCCAGCGCGACCGGTTCACCGCGCGCGTGTCGATCGGCTACCCCGACCCGCAGGCCGAGCTGGCCATGGTGGACGAGCACGCGGGCCGCGACGTCTTCAAGACGCTGGCACCGGTGTCCGACGCCGAGCAGGTGCGCGGGCTCATCGAGACGGTCCGGTCCGTGCAGATCGCGCACGAGGTCCGCCGCTACGCCGTCGAGGTGGTATCGGCGACGCGCAGGCTCTCCGAGATCCGCATCGGCGCCTCGCCCCGGTCGACGCTGCACCTGGTGCGGGCGGCGCGGGCGCAGGCGGCGCTGTCCGGGCGCGACTTCGTGGTGCCGGACGACCTGCACGTGGTGGCCATCCCGGTGCTCGCGCACCGGCTGGTGCTCACCCCCGAGGCGCAGGCGGCGCGCCGCTCGCCCGCGGAGCTGATCCGCGGCCTCATCCAGCGCGTCCCGGTGCCGCAGGCGAGCCAGGACCCAGGGGCGCCGTGGGCCAACGCCCGCGGCCGCTAGCCGAAACGGGGAGGAACGACCATGCGCGGCGCGCTGTCCGGGTTGACCACGCGGGGCCGGTGTCTGCTGGCCGCGGGGCTGGCGGCCGCGCTGTGCTCGTTCGTGCTGAACGAGCGCGACCTGCTGCGGGTGTCGGTGTTCGTGGTGGCGCTGCCGCTGCTGGTGTGCCTGATCACCGCGATGGCGCGGGTCGGGCTGCACGCCGAGCGGCACATCGCGCCACCGCGGGTGCCGGTCGGCGGGCGCGCCGAGGTCGCGTTGACCGTGCGCAGCACCGGTCGGCTGCCCACGGGCGGCCTGCTGATCTCCGACGGCGTGCCGTACGCGCTCGGCGGCAAGCCGCGGTTCGTCATCGAGCACCTGCCGCGGCACACGGGCACCCAGTTGCGCTACGCCGTGCAGCCGATGCTGCGCGGCATCCAGCAGCTCGGCCCGCTCAAGGCCACCATCACCGACCCGTTCGGCCTGGCCGAGTTCGAGCGCGAACTGGCCCGCACGTCCCGGCTGGTGGTGGTGCCGCGGGTGGTGCGGCTCAGCGGCGTGCCCGGCGGCTCCGGCCTGGGCTCGGGTGACGACGGCTCGCACCGGCTCAACGCCGGGCAGGGCGAGGACGACGCGATCGTGCGCCCATACCGGCAGGGCGACGACCTGCGCAAGGTCCACTGGCGCTCCACGGCCAAGCGCGACGAGATGATGGTGCGGGTCGAGGAGAGTCCCTGGCGGGGCGGGACGACGGTCCTGCTCGATCATCGGGTCACGGGCCACCGCGGTGCGGGGGCGAGTTCCAGCCTGGAGTGGGCGGTGTCCTTCGCCGCGAGCGTCTGCGTCCACCTGCACCGCTACGGCCAGCAGATCCGCCTGGTCACCGAGACCGGCAGCGTCCTGGTGAGCGACACGGGCGACGGCAGCCACAGCGACAACGCCGTGCTCGACGCGCTCGCCGCGCTGCAGCCGGTGCACCAGCACGACATCGCCTGCCCGGCCGACCCCGGCCACGGTCAGGAGCTGATCGCGATCATCGGCGCGGCGCGCGCGGAGTCGCTGGGCCAGCTCATCCGGTACCGCACCAGGGGCACCCGCAGCCTGGCCGTGCTGCTGGACACCTCGGGCTGGGGATCGGTGGACGGCCAGGACGTCGACCCGCAGGGCGCGGCGGCGCTGCTCACGGGGGCGGGCTGGGGTGTGACCATCGCCCGGCCGGAGATCCCGATGACCCAGGTGTGGGGCAACATCTGCCGGTCGGGGACCAAGCGGGGCGACAACATGATCGCGGGGGTCGGGCTGTGACGGTGACCAGGCAAGCGCGGACCGAGCCGCCGAGGTCCGAGCCGATGAGCGACCAGGCGCAGTGGTCGGTGACCGTCACGCCGGTCGTCGCGGCGATGACGACGCTGTGCGCGTCGACGGCCCTGGCGGGCGTGATCGACGGCATGCGCTGGCTCGGCTATGCCGGTGTGGCCGTCGTGGTGGTGACGGCGACCGGCCTCGGCCTGCGCGCGATTCGGACGCCGACGCTGCTGGTGGGCTTGTCGCAGATGGTCGCGCTGCTGTGCCTGCTGGTGGCGCTGTTCACCAACAGCGGCATCCTCGGCCTGCTGCCCGGACCGGCCGCGATCGGCGAACTCGGCGACGTGCTGCGCAACTCGGTGGAGGCGGTGCGGCTCGGGGTGCCCCCGGTGAGCCCGACGCCGCCCGTGCTGTGTCTGGTCGTGATCGCGATCGGGCTCGTCGCGGTGCTGGTCGACACCCTCGCCGTGGCCGCGGGCACGCCCGCCGCGTGCGGCCTGGTGCTGCTCTGCGTCTACGCCGTGCCCGCGTCGCTGGCCGACGAACTGCTGCCCTGGTGGTCGTTCGTGCTGGGCGCGGGGTCGTTCGCGGTGCTGCTGGCCGTTGACGGGGCGCACCGGCACCAGCAGTGGCGCAACCGGCCCGACATGCCGGGCACCAGCGGCCAGTTCGGCTCGCCGGTGGCGATGGTCGGGTCGGCGCTGGTCCTGGGCCTGGTGGCGGGTGTGGTGGTGACCGGCGTCGGCACGGTCGGCAGTCTGCCGGGCGGCGGCGGGGGCGGCGGCGGGGGCGGCGGGCTCGCGCTCAAGCCGTTCACCGCGCTGCGCGGCATGCTCGACCAGGGCAGCAACGTGGAGCTGTTCCGGGTGCGCGGCCTGGGCAACGAGAGCCGCTACCTGCGCGCGATGACGCTGCCCCGCTACGACCGCAACGGCGGCTGGATCGCCGCGGACGCGCTGCCCGACGACGTGCCCGCGGACAGCGACCTGCCGCCCGCACCCGGCGACGACGGCGGCGGGACGGTCACCCGCATCGAGATCGAACCGATCAACTCCCAGGACCTGTGGGCGCCGATCTACGGCATCCCGCGCAAGCTGCGCGACATCCCCAAGGGCATGTTCTACGACCAGAGCGGCGGGATGGTCTACTCCCGCAACTCGCGCAAGCTGCCGACCTATGTCGAGGAAGCCGACATGAGCCAGCCCTCGGCCGACGACCTGCGGCTCACCGGCACCGACTTCGGCGAGATCGACCCGGTGTACCTGGCCGCCGACGGCATCGACGCCGACGTGGCCGCCCTGGCCGCGCAGCTCACCGAGAACCAGCCGACGATGTTCGACAAGGCGCTGGCGCTGCAGAAGTACTTCGACCCGGCCAACGGCTTCTCGTATCAGACCCAGACCGGCACCTCCAGCGACGAGGACGCGCTCAAGGAGTTCCTCTTCGGCGCCAAGGTGGGCTACTGCGAGCAGTTCGCCTCGGCGATGGGCATCCTGGCCCGCGCCGCGGGCATCCCGTCGCGGGTGGCGATCGGCTACACGGCGGGCTATCAGTCCGGCGACTACCGGTCCATCACCACCCAGGACGCGCACGCCTGGGTCGAGGTGTTCTTCCCCCGGCAGGGCTGGGTCGCGTTCGACCCGACGCCGCTGTCCGACGGCCGCGGCTACGAGCCGCCCTACATCGGCGACCAGTCGAGCACCGGCCCGTCGACCGGGGTGACCGAGGAGGAGCTGCCCAGCGGCTCCGCGTCGAACTCGCAGGCCCCGAACGCGGACAAGCTCGACAACGAGGACCCCGCCGCGAACGCGCCGATCCCGGGCCAGGCCGACGGTTCGTGGTCGTGGCCGGTGTGGGCGGGGCTCGGACTGGCTGTGCTCGCCGCCCTGCTGGCGCTCGCGGCGGCGCGGACGCGGACCCGCTGGTCCCGGCTCGCGGTGCCCGCCGCGGCGGGTGTGGGCGCGCTGGCGCTGTTCTTCCTGTTGTCGGCGATGTCGTGGTGGCTCTCGGCGCTGCTCGCCATCGCGCTGGCCGCCACGGCGCCCGTGCTGGTGCGGGTCTGGCGGCGGCGGGCCCATCGGCACGCCGTGGCCACACCGTCCGCCGACGCGGCGAGCGCGGCGTGGGCGGAACTCATGGCCGAGTCGTGGGACCGGGGTGCCGAACTCACGGAGTCCGACACCGTCCGCACGGCGGCCCGGCGGCTCGCCCGCGAACACAGCCTCGACGACGACGGCAAGCAAGCGCTGCGGACAGTGGTGAACTCGGTCGAGCGTTCCTGGTACGGCGGCCAGTCCGAGCACGACCCGGCCCTGGCAGCCGCCTTCGACGACGTCGTGCGCGGCCTCCGGCGAACCGCGCCCCTGCCGTGGAAAGCCCGCCTACTGCCCCGCTCCGTCCTCAACCCCCGCCGCACCCGCCGCCCCGACTGAGAGCGGTCCGGCTACGAGTTCGGCCGACCGGTTCGCGCACTCGCGCAACCCGGTCGGCCAAGTCGGTCGACTAACGCTCGTCGTCGAAACGCTTGCGGAAGCGCTCTTCCATCCGTTGGGAGAACGAGCTTCGGCGGTCGCGGGCGGCCGCGCCGCTCGCGGGGGCCTCGCCGGACTCCGCGGTGGCATCGCCGCCTTGGCGCAGGGCGGTCAGCGTCAGCAGCGCACCGACGAACATCACCAGGAAGCCGAGCAGGCTCACCACGGGGATACCGGCGGGCTTGAACGGCAGCATCACACCGAACACGAGAAGTGCCACGCCCAGCACGAACAGGGCGATGCCCTGCAGCCTGCGCCGTCGGGACGGCTTGCGGAGTCGGGCACCTCGGACGGTGGAGGCGAACTTGGGGTCTTCGGCATAGAGCGCGCGCTCGATCTGGTCGAGCAGTCGCTGCTCGTGCTCGGAGAGTGGCATGCGTTCCTCCTCCGGCACAGCGGTCGCGGGCGCCGGGCGATCACGGTTGCCGCCGGACCCGGCGGGCACCCCGCACTGGGGGCGTCGAACTCCAGGATACGGGGCGTTCTCCCCGGCGACTACCCGATCCTCGATCACGGTGCGACAGGTTTGCCGGAGTCCTCCTTTCGGGGCGGTGCGGCGGCCGGGTGGGCCGGTGCCGCGATCTGTCGATCATGCTCCGCGCCCAGTGCGATCGGGGCACCGACCAGTGCGTTCGGGATGGCGAACGCGTCGACCAAGGTGGCCGCGTGCGGGCGCAGATGCCCGCACAGGTCGTTGACCGCGCCGGTGACCGCCTTGGCCCGCGCGGTGGTGAGCCTGCCGTGGCCGAGGAACCAGTCGAGATCGGCTTCGACGTTCGCCAGCACGTACAGATCGCAGACCCGACCCAGCACCGCGGCGGCGCCCTCGTCGGGACACCGGTCCACGGCGGCGACGAACGCCTCCAGGACGATCCGGTCGACGTGCACCCTGGCGGCGCGCAGGACGTGGTCCTGGGCGTCGTTGAACACCGTGAACGGGTCGGCGTCGGGCTCGCCCGCGCGACGCAACCGTCGGGCCAGCGTGTCGAGGACGTGTCGCTCGCGGTCCTCGAACAGCCGCAGGTGCCAGCCGCGGTCGAGGAGGTCGGTCTCCTCGTCCTGCGGGGTGACGGCGTTCACCAGCCGCTCGATGAGCGAGCGGGCGGCGGTGCGTTCGATCACGGTCTCGACGAGCTGGTCGGCGATGAACCGGGCCATGCCGAGGCTGCCCAGCTCGTGCAGGTGCTGCTGGTAGCCGGTGAGCAGGCCCTTCGCGACAAGCTGCAGCAGCACCGTGTTGTCGCCCTCGAAGGTGGTGAACACGTCGAGGTCGGCCCTGATCTGCGGCAGCCGGTTCTCAGCCAGGTAGCCCGCGCCGCCGCACGCCTCGCGGCAGGTCTGCGCGGTGCGGACGGCGTGCCAGGTGCCGAGCGCCTTGAGGCCCGCGGCGCGGGACTCCAGCTCGCGCCTGCTCCGGTCGTCGGACTCCGCGCCCTGGCCGTCGTGCAGGGCGGTGACCAGTTCCTCCTGGGCGAAGTGCAGCGCGTAGGTGGTGGCCAGGGCGGGCAGCAGCTTGCGCTGGTGGGCGAGGTAGTCCAGCAGGACGACCTCGGCGCCGGTGTCGGGATGGTCGAACTGCCGTCGGACGGTGCCGTAGCGGACCGCGATCGTCAGCGCGTTCTTGGTGGCACTGCCCGCCGCGCCCGCGATGCTGATCCGGCCGCGGACGAGGGTGCCGAGCATGGTGAAGAACCGCTTCGCGTCGCCGTCGACCGCGCTGGTGTAGGTGCCGTCGGGCGCCACGTCGCCGAACTGGTTCAGCAGCGCTTCACGGGGGACGC
The DNA here is from genome assembly GCF_052390155.1 of Actinokineospora sp. NCBI lineage: Bacteria > Bacillati > Actinomycetota > Actinomycetes > Pseudonocardiales > Pseudonocardiaceae > Actinokineospora > Actinokineospora sp. The sequence goes on from NZ_JBQTHF010000060.1 coordinate 81,424, forward strand.
GGACCTGGTCGAACCAGAGCCTGCCGTTGTCGACGCCGTTGAGACCTGCCTTGCGGCCGCAGTCCTCGATCCGCACGCCCCGCGCGGGGGCGCCTGCCTCGTCCCGGATCGGCACCAGCAGCGCGTGCACGCCGTGCCCCCGACCGCCCGCGACGAGTTGGGCGAACACGACCGCGAGCCTGCCGTCGCGGGCGGCGTTGCCGATGTAGTCCTTGCGCGCGCCCTCGTGCGGCGTGTGCACGACGAACTGCGCGGCGGTCGGGTCGTAGGTCGCCGTGGTCCCCAGGTGCTGCACGTCGGAGCCGTGCCCGGTCTCGGTCATCGCGAAGCAGCCGGGCACGTCGACGTCCATGATCGCGCGCAGGTACCGCTCGTGGTGGCGCTCGGTGCCCAGCAGCTCGACGGCGCCGCCGAACAGGCCCCACTGCACGCCCGCCTTGACCATGAGCGACAGGTCGCCGAAGCCGAGCATCTCGAAGGAGGTGATCGAGCCGCCGAGGTCGCCCTCGCCGCCGTACCGCTTGGGGAAGCCCAGCCCCGGGTAGCCCGCGGCGGCCAGCGCGCGCAGCTCGGCGAGGACGTGGGCGCGGTGCTCCTCGGTGGTCAGGTCGTGGGTGGCGGTCGAGGCCACCCTGGCGCGGGCCGCGCGCCGGACGTGGCTCCACCGGCCGTCGAGCAGATCGGTCAGCGCCGCCGCCGCGACGGGTGGGGTGGCCGGGATGTCCATCGGTCCTCCTGGTGATCGGCTCCGACGCTAGCGGTGGCGGCGGTGGGCCGCCCGCTGTGGCACCGGCAGTCGACTTGCGGTTACCTGGTGACCATGGACCCTGTCGCGGCGCTCAAGCAGATCGCGCTGTTCCTGGAGCGGGCGGGCGAGCCGACGCACAAGGTGGCGGCGTTCCGCCGGGCGGCGGCGGTGATCGCCGAGCTGCCCGCGGGCGAGCTGGACGCGCGGCTGCGGGCGGGCACGCTGACCAAGCTGCCCGGCATCGGCAAGTCCACGGCGGCGGCCATCACCGAGGCGGCGGCGGGCGGCGAGCCCGAGTACCTGACCAGGCTGCTCAGCGGTGCCGCGGAACCGGTCGCGGGCGGGTCCGCGCTGCGGGCCGCCCTGCGCGGCGACTGCCACACCCACTCCGACTGGTCCGACGGCGGCAGCCCGATCCGGGAGATGGCCGAGGCGGCGATCGCGCTGGGCCACGAGTGGATGGCGCTGACCGACCACTCCCCCCGGCTGCAGGTGGCGAACGGGCTCAGCGCGGACCGGCTGCGCAGGCAGTTGGAGGTGGTGGCCGAGCTGAACGTCACGCTGGCGCCGTTCCTGATCCTCACCGGCATCGAGTGCGACATCCTGCTCGACGGCGCGCTCGACCAGGAAGAAGACCTGCTGGCCAGGGTGGACATCGTGGTGGCGAGCGTGCATTCGAAGCTGCGGATGCCCAAGGCGGAGATGACCGAGCGGATGCTGACGGCGGTCGCCAACCCGCATGTCGACGTGCTCGGCCACTGCACCGGCAGGCTCGTCACCGGCCGCGGCAGGCCGGAGTCGGCGTTCGACGCGGAGGCTGTGTTCGCCACCTGCGCCGAGTACGGGGTCGCCGTGGAGATCAACTCCCGACCCGAGCGCCGCGACCCGCCGCGCAGACTGATGAGCCTGGCCGCCGAACTCGGCTGCGACTTCGCCATCGACAGCGACGCCCACGCCCCCGGCCAGCTCGACTGGCTGCCGTACGGCTGCGAACGCGCGGAGGTATGTGGGATCGGCCCGGAACGGGTGATCAACACCCGCACCGCCGACCAACTCCTGGCCGGGATCGCCGAGCGCGACTAGCCGGTCAGGCCCGTGTGCTCCTGGACGTCCGGCTCGGCGGCCGCGGCGAACTCGCGCAAGCCGCGCAGCAGGGCCGACCGGCCCTGGGGCGTCATCGCGCCCAGCACCTCGGCCAGGTCGGCCCGGCGGGCCGCGCGGAGCCGTTCGACCAGCCTGCGGCCGTCGCCGGTGAGGACGAGTTCCACTTCGCGACGGTCGGTGGTGGCGGCGCGCCGGTCGAGCAGGCCCGCGGCCTGCAGCCGGTCGCACAGTCTGCTGGCCGACGACGGGATGGTGCCCAGTTCCTCGGTGAGCCGGGTGAGGTTGACGGGCTCGTGCGCCTCGATGAAGTTCAGGGCACGCAACTGGGTGGCGGGTACCTTCGGGTAGACGGCGGCGCTGGAGCGGGTCAGTGCCAGCCCGAGGGCCCGCGCGGCGACCTCGGTCTCCGCCGCCTCGTCCGGCCCGAGGGACCCGGGCCCCAACCCCGCAGCCATACTCCAACTCTCGCATATCGGCGCCCGACCGGCCGGGCGTCTGCCGATTCCGCCCGTCGAAGGGAGCCATCGTGACCATCGCTGAGCGGCTCCGCGCGCTGGAGTCCGCGCTGAGATCCCAGCCCCTGCACTCGTTCGCCGAGTGTCTGCCCGCGCTGCTGGCCGAGCACGCGGACCTGGTGGACGCGTGCGTGCGGCTGGTGGACTACCCGGCCGCGAACCTGGTGGCGCTGGGCGACGACACCGACGTGGTCGCGATCACCGGCACGCTGCCCGGCGCCGCCTACCGGGAGCAGCAGCCGGTGGTCGAGGACGACGGCACCGTGCACCTGCCGCTGTGCTGCCGGGGCAACTGCCACGGTGTGCTCACCGGCCTGGTCGACGGCGACCCGGACGACGCGCGGCTGGGCGCGCTGGCCGAGGTGGCCGCCGCGGTCGCGGACGCGCTGCAGGTCGCCGACGTCGGCACCGACCAGCTCGTGCGGGCCCGGCGCAGCCGGCGGATGACGGTGGCCGCCGAGATGCAGTGGGAGCTGCTGCCCGGCCGCGGCCTGGCCTGCCCGGAGTTCACCCTCGCGGGCCAGCTCGAACCCGCCTACGCCGTGCGCGGCGACAACTTCGACTGGAGCCTCGACCCCGGCAGGCTCACCCTGGGGATCACCAACGGCATGGGCGAGGGCATGAACGCGGCCCTGCTGACCGCCATCGCGATCAGCGCCATGCGCAACGCGCGCCGGTCGGGCCACGGGATCTCGGAGGCCGCGGCGCTCGCCGACCAGGCGGTGTGGGGCCAGTACGGCGGCGAGCAGCATGTGGCCGCGCTGCTGGTCAGCCTCGACCTGGCGACCGGCGCGGTGCAGTTCGTCGACGCGGGCTCACCGCAGGTCTGGCTGCTGCGCGACGAGCGGGTCGAGCTGATCGAACTGGAGGCGCAGGTGCCGCTCGGGTCGCTGGAGGAGACCCAGTACCGGGTCCAGCACGAGAGCCTGCGCGCGGGCGACCGCCTGGTGATGGTCAGCGACGGCGTGTACGCCGCCACCCACGGCGAGCGCCGCTACTGCGACGTCGCCCTCCCCCGCGTCGCCCGCACGACGCGCGGGCTGCCGCCCACCCAGGTGGTCCGCGCGGTGCTGTCCGAGCTGGCCGTGTTCCGCGAGCACAGCGACCTGGACGACGACGCCGTCGTGGTCTGCCTGGACTGGCACGGCAAGACAGGTTAGGGCAGGCCCCAGCCCAGCGGCGTGGAGTCCGCCGTGCCCAGGGGGCGGTCGAGCGCCGACAGCGGGAACTCGGCCCAGACCCACTTGCCGTCGGCGGTGGGCTGGTGGCCCCAGGCACTGCTCAGCGTGTCGACGATGCCGAGGCCGCGGCTGTTGGTGGACATCGGGGTCGGCTGCCCGCGCACGGGCTCGTCGGCCGTGTCGTCGTGCACACGGAGCAGGACCAGCCCGCGCGCGACGCTCAGGTCGACCTCGACGTCGCCCGAGCCGTGCTCGACGGCATTGGTCACCAACTCGGACGCGGCGAGCACGACGTCGAAGACCAACTGCTCCGGCACCGCCCACGAGCGCAGCGCCGAGCAGACGAAGTCGCGGGCCGCGCCCGCCGACGTGATGTCGGGCGGCAGTCGGGTGGCCGTCCGGCGCACCCGCGCGGCATTGCCTGTCTCGTCCACCTCGACCGTCACCGCCCCTCGCGCATCCGGTGCGCGAGTCCCGGTTCGCCTGCCCTTCACGGACGCATGACGCCGGTTCCCGCTGCGATCGCCCCGGCCCACGTGCGCACCGTGACCGACCGCCGTTGCCTGTGCATGGGAGGTGGGTACCCCATTCGGGGGATGGTGAATCAATTCGGCTCGGTACCGGCCCCGGCCAGGCCGAACACCTCGGACAGGCCGGTGATCTCGATGATCCGGCGCACCCGGTCGTGCGGCTCGTACAGGGTCAGCGTCCGGCCGGTGTCCTCGGCCTGCCGCAGCGCGGCCACCAGGACGCGCAGCCCGGCGGAGTCCATGAACTCGACCCGGGACAGGTCGAGGGTGACACCGGTCGCCCCCGGCGTGGCCAGCGCCTCGCCGAGCGCCTGCTCCAACCGGGGCGCGGTGGCCAGGTCCACCTCGCCCGCGATCGACATGACGACGGGGTCGGTGCCCTCGCTGTTGATCTCCACTGTCGTCCTTCCTGAGCGGGTGGATCTTCGGCACGCCGGCATCGCGGTCACAGTAGTGGCCGCCGACCGGTGATTCGCGAGCGAGAGGTCTGTTTCGCCCCGGCGAACCGGGGGTAAGTCCCGGGCGAGCCCACGTAGGTCCACGAGGAGGGAACCATCATGGCCGAGATCACTCGTCTGCCGAAGCCTGTCGCCGAGGAGTGGTCCTGGCAGCTCAGCGGCTCGTGCCGGGGTGCGGACTGCATGATGTTCTTCCACCCCGACGCCGAGCGCGGTCCGGCCAGGCACGCCCGCGAGGAGCGCGCCAAGGCGATCTGCCGGGCCTGCCCCGTGTTGGAGCAGTGCCGCGAGCACGCGCTGGCCGTGCAGGAGCCATACGGCATCTGGGGAGCCATGGGCGAGGGCGAGCGGCGCACGCTGATCGCCCGGCGCAGGCGCGAGCTGCGGGTGTCGTAGCCCATCTCACCCGGCCAGGGTGTCCTCGCCCAGCGCCGCGCGCAGCCGCTCCAGGGTCTTGGCCAGCAGCCGGGACACCTGCATCTGCGATACCCCGACTCGGCGGGCGATGTCCGCCTGGCTCATCCCGCGGAAGAACCGCAGCACGATGATCCGCTGCTCCCGCTCCGGCAGCTCCGCCAGCAGCGGACCCAGCGCTCGGCGGTTGTCCACCTCCGTCAGCCGCTCGTCCTCGTAGCCGAACCGGTCGCCCGATGGCTCGGCGAGCCGCGCGTCGAGCGACGTGCCCTGCTTGCCCGCGCTGGCCACCAGCGCCTCGTACACCTGCTCCCTGGTCAGCCCCAGGTGCGTGGCCAGTTCGCTGGGCTTGGGCGCGCGGCCGAGCCGCTGGCTCAGCTCGTTGCGCCCCGCCGCGACGGTGACGTGCAGCTCCTTGAGCTGGCGCGGCACCCGGACCGCCCAGCCGGTGTCGCGGAAGTGCCTGCGCAGCTCGCCCATGATCGTGGGGATGGCGAACGCGTAGAAGTTGCCCCGCTCCGCGTCGAACCGGTCGACCGCCTTGATCAGGCCGATGGTGGCGACCTGGATCAGGTCCTCCAACTGGTCGCCGCGCCGGTCGAACTTGCGGGCCAGGTTGCGCGCGAGATCCTGGTGGCCCTGGACCAGTTCGGCCCGCACGGCCACCCGTCGCGGGTCGTCATCGGCGAGCTCCGCGAGCAGTCGGAATCGGGCGGCGTCGCGGTCCGCGCGCTCGGCCGCGTCGGTCATCGGGACGCCGCTTCGGTCGGACGCGTCACCAGCTCGATGGACACCAGGTGGCCGCCGTCCACGGGTTCGATGTGCTCGGTCACCGACTCGGCGAGGGTGGTGAGGATCTGCCAGCCCATCGGGTCCAACGACGGCGGCATCGGATCGGCCGCGGCCACCCGCACGCGCACCCTCAGGAGCTGCTCGTCCGGCTCGAAGCTGCAGTGCAGCGAGCTGTCCGGCGCGGCCGCGCGGACCAGCAGCGAGCACGCCTCGTCCACCGCCATCCGCAGATCCTCGATGGCGTCGAGGTCGAAGTCGAGCCGCATCGCGATGTCCGCGGCGAACGACCGCACCAGCGGCACCTGCTCGGCGTCGGCGCTGACCCGCACATCCACCGCGCGGACCCCGTGCGCGCGGGCGACCGCGCTCGTCTCGACCTCAGCCACGCTGTGTTCCTCCTGCCGTCCCCATCTGGTGAGGGACCGTACCGCGAGGAGCGGAAAGTGGAGCGGGGTGGGATCCGCACTCTCGTGCCTTCGCCACCCCGCCCCACGGGTGAAAGTTCGCGGGGTGGACCCCGACTACGGAGCTACCCGGACCCCGCGGGGCCCAAACCGGCTACCGATAGGAATTTCGGGTGTAGGCGAGGCTGAACGCGCCCTCGCCCGCGAAGTACTGCGCGACCAGGTACGCGGGGTCGGTGGCGAGCATGCCGCGGGTGATGTCGCCGCCGTCGTTGCCGTCGTCCCAGCCCCACGGAGCGTTCGCCGAGTTGTCCTTGCCGTTGTCGCCGCGGAAGGTGCCGTAGCTCGCGAACGTCTGCGCGTTGTTGCGGCGCGCCCAGAGCCCGTTCGCGGCGAAGGTGTCGACCAGCGCGTAGCCGACCGAGCGGTCGTTTCCGCTGGAGGGCACCTCGGCCGTGCCGCTCGGGTAGTAGACGACGCCGTCGCCGCCGGGGAAGTTCGCGCCGTTCCACCCGTAGAGGCCGTGGCCCTTGGCCTCCTGGCGCGTGGTCGGGTGCGCGGCGCCGTTGTAGGTCTGGGTGCGCAGCGTCCCGTCGACGTTCTCCCGGCCGCTGGTGAAGGTGCTGCCCGCGGGGACGTAGGAGTAGAAGTCGCTGTGCGCGACGGTGACCATCGCCTCCAGCTTGCCGTAGGTCGAACCGTCCCGGCGGACGGTGAGCACGACGCCCTCCATGTCGTTCTCGTGGGTGAGGATGCTGAACGGGTCGGGCACGTCCTCCCAGTCGCGCGGGTGGTAGAAGGAGTAGCCGAGGAACCAGTGCGTCGAGGTCTCGACCACCGAGTAGTAGGCGGTCCCGGTCATCCGGGACAGCAGGTCGTCCTGGTGCTCCCAGTTGTTGAGGGTGTCCCACTCCGCGTCGAAGTCGATCTTCGAGAGGTAGTCGGCGTCGTAGTCGGACGAATCGGTGTCCTGGTAGTGGATCGGTGCCCATCTGGTCGCCAGTTCAAAGTCGCTCGGCGCGGCGGCGGCGACCGGTGCGGCCACCACGAGCAGGGTGCTCGTGGTGGCGAGTCCGGCGAACAGGGCGGCCAATCGGCGTAACGGTGTCATCGGGGGGCTACCTCCGTGGTCTCGACGTAGCGAGTTGATTACCGGAGAAGCGGGTCCGAGTGGTGAATTTTCCCCCAACCGGCGCAGTGCGGCGGATGACCAGCATCGCGGGCGAAGATCGAACACCTGTGCTATTTTGCTGTTGTGACCGAGGTATTGCTGCTGGTGGACGTGCAACGGAACATGCTGCTGCCGCCCGAACCGGTGCCCGACGCGGCCCCCGTCACGCGCGCCGTGTCCGACCTGCTCGCCCGGGCCCGCACGGCGGGCGCGGCAGTGGTGCACGTGCGCAACAACGGCGGCGCGGGCGAGCCGGACGAAACCGGCACCGCGGGCTGGGAACTGGTCCACGACGTCCTCGCGGACGAACCGGTGATCGACAAACACGAGGCGGACGCGTTCACGGGCACGCCGCTGGTGGACGTGCTGCCCGCCGGCACACCTGTCGTGGTGGCGGGCATGCAGAGCGAGTACTGCGTCCGCGCGACGGTCCTGGCGGCGCTGCGCCGCGGCCACCCCGTCACCCTCGCCCAGGGCGCCCACGCCACCTACGACTCGGGCTCCTCCCTCGCGGCCACCATCGCCACCGCGGTCGAACGGGAATTGGCCGAAGCGGGCGCGGCCGTGCGCGGGCACGCGAACATCACCTTCGGTCGGGCATCATCGGGCAGGTGAGTACGGAGCGGGCACGGTCGCTGATCGCGGCGGCCGAGCGGATCGTGGTGCTGTCCGGGGCGGGCATCTCCACCGATTCCGGCATCCCCGACTTCCGCGGTCCCAACGGCCTGTGGACCCGCGACCCCGGTGCCGAGCGGATGTCCGACCTGCGGGCCTACCTGCGCGACCCCGAACTGCGCGAGCGTTCCTGGCAGGCACGGCTCGCGCACCCGGCGTGGAACGCGCGTCCGAACGCCGCACACGAGGCACTGGTCGACCTGGAGCGCACCGGCAGGCTGCTCGCGATCCTCACCCAGAACATCGATCGCCTGCACCAGCGCGCGGGCTCCGCACCGGACCGGGTCGTCGAACTGCACGGTGCCATGTTCGACACCGTCTGCCTCACCTGCGCCGACCGACGCCCCATGCGCGAGGCCCTCGACCGCGTCGCCGCAGGCGAGCCGGACCCGCCGTGTCTGGTGTGCGGCGGCATCCTCAAGTCGGCGACGATCTCGTTCGGCCAGGCCCTCGACCCCGAAGTGATCACCCGAGCCCGCGCGGCGGCCCGGTCGGCCGACCTGATGCTGGCGGTGGGCAGCTCGCTGACGGTGCAGCCCGCCGCCGGGCTGGTGGGCGTGGCGGCGCGGGCGGGCGCCCAGGTGGTGGTGTGCAACGCCGCCGAGACCCCGTACGACGACCTGGCCACCGTGGTCCTGCGCGAGCCCCTGGGAACCCTGCTGCCGACCCTCACCGGATAGTCCACCCTGACCCGGAACCGGAACGGATCAGGGGGACTTGCGGTCCGGTTTGGGCTCGGTGGCGCCCGCGCGTTCCGGTCGGTTGCCCAACAGGGCCGCGGGCCGCACGGCGGCGCTGCCGAACTTGGAACGGGCCCTGTCCGCCGCCTGGTCGGCCTCCCGCCAGCCCTGCTCTGGTGCGTCGAGGGCCAACTGCTCCGAGCCGGACGCGCCCAGCTGTTCCAGCCGGACGCCGATCAGCCGGATGGCGCCCGGGGGTGTCTGGTCGTCGAGGAGTTGGCAGGCGGTGCGGTAGATCTCCTGGGTGACGTCGGTGGCCACCGGCAGGGTGCGGGACCGGGAGATCGTGGTGAAGTCCGCGTACCGCACCTTGATCGACACTGTCCGGCCGCGCAGACCGCGCGACCGCAACGTGGCCGCCGTGCGCTCGGAGAGGCGCAGCAGTTCGCGTTTGAGCAGGTCGCGGTCGAAGTGGTCGACTTCGAAGGTCTCCTCGGCGCCGATGGACTTCTCGGCGCTCTCGGGCACCACGGAACGGTCGTCGTGGCCGCTGGCGAGGGCGTGCAGGTGCTCGGCCATGGCCACGCCGAGCACGCGGCGCAGGCGGGGCAAGGGGGAGGCCGCGACGTCGGCGACCGTGTCCAGGCCGACGTTCGCGAGACGCTCGGCGGTGCGCTTTCCCACGCCCCACAGCGCGGACACCGGCAGCGGGTGCAGGAACGCGGTGATCTGGTCCCGCGGCACCACGAGCATGCCGTCGGGCTTCGCCAGACCGGAGGCGAGTTTCGCGACGAACTTCGTCGGCCCGACGCCGACCGAGCAGACGATGCCGTGCTCGGCGCGCACCCGCGCGCGGATCTGGGCGCCCACGGCCGCGGGCGTGCTGCGCAACCTGCGCAGCGCGCCGGAGACGTCGAGGAACGCCTCGTCCAGGCTCAGCGGCTCGACCAGCGGGGTGATGTCGCGGAAGATCGCCAGCACCCCGGTGGAGACCTCCTGGTAGAGCGCGAACGTCGGCGGCAGGAACACCGCGTGCGGACAGAGCCTGCGCGCCTGCCCGGTGGGCATGGCCGAGCGGACGCCGAACTCGCGGGCGATGTAGTTCGCCGAGGACACCACGCCGCGGGTGCCGACGCCGCCGACGACCACCGGCCGGTCCGCCAGCTCGGGCCGCTGGCGGATCTCGACCGACGCGTAGAAGGCGTCCATGTCGACGTGCAGCATCGGACAACCGGTGTCGTCCGGCCACTCGCCGTCGCGGGCCTTGAACTTGTCGACCAGGCCCGTCGGCAGATCACCGCTGCGCCCCATGGCGCGAGCCAACCACAGCCCACCGACAAAACCTCAGCGGCGGGCGATCGCGTGCAGCCTCGTCGCGATGTCGCGCAGCGGGGGTGTGACGGCCGCCACCAGCTCCAGCTCGGCGAGCGCGTCCGGCGCGCCCGGGTTGCTCTCCAGCACCGACCCTGGCACCAGGTCGGCCACGACGCCCTGTCCCTGCACCAGTTCGACGGTCAGGCAGGCGTCGGTGAGCAGCGCGCGCAGGCCCTCGGTGTCGAAGCGGCGCCGCAGCACCTCCCCCGGTCCCGCGAGCTGACCTGCCGAGTCGTCGAGCAGCCTGCGGGCGTCGACGAGCCGCCCGGAGATCGCGCGGTGCAGCACCGCGGCGAACCGGTTCGCGACCAGCACGGACAGCAGCCCGCCCGGCGCGAGCGCGCCCGCCATCGCGGCCACGGTCAGCTTCGGATCGTCCACGACCTCCAGCAGGCCGTGGGCGAGCACCAGATCGGCGCCTGCGGCGGGAACGAGCTGGTCGAGGGCATCGCTGTCGCCCTGGACGGCGGTGATCAGGTCCGCCACCCCGGCCTCCTGGGCACGGCGGTGCAGGGTGGCCAGCGCGTTCGGACTGGGGTCCACGACAGTGACGGCGCAACCCGCGACGGCCAGGGGCACCGCGAGCACTCCGCTGCCGCCGCCGACGTCGAGAACGCGCGGCGCCGCGCCGCCGCGGCGCACGCGGGCGGCGGTCAGCTCGGCGTCGAGCACACGGCGAACAGCATCCGGTCGCATGACCACGAACTGTAGAGAGTCCCACACAACGCCCTAAGGTCTAGGTCGTGCAAACGGTGGCAGTGCTCAGCCTCAAGGGTGGCGTCGGGAAGACCACGGTGGTGCTCGGCCTCGCGTCGGCGGCGCTGCGCCGAGGCGCCCGCACGCTGGTGGTCGACCTGGACCCGCAATGCAACGCCACCACCACACTCGACCCGGCCGACACCGCGGCGACGCTGGCCGACGTACTGGAGACCCCGCGCGCGGCGGTGCTGCGCGCGGCGATCGCACCCAGCGCGTGGAGCGACGAGGTCGACGTGATGGTCGGCTCGGAGGACCTGGAGTCGCTCAACGACCCCGACCCCGGTATGCGCAGGCTGGAGAAGTTGGGCCGCGCGCTGGCCGAGCTGCAATCGCTGCTGGCCGAGGGCGAGTTGCCCTACCAGCTCGTGCTGCTGGACTGCCCGCCGTCGCTGGGCAGGCTCACGCGGTCGGCGCTGGTCGCGGCGCAGGGGGCGCTGTTGGTGACCGAGCCGACGCTCTACGCGGTGTCCGGCGCGCAGCGCGCGTTCGAGGCGGTGGAGCAGACCCGGCGCGACCAGAACCCGAACCTGGTGCCGCTGGGCGTGGTGGTCAACAAGGTCCGCACGCACTCCTATGAGCACCAGTTCCGCATCGCGGAGCTGCGGGAGAGCTTCGGGTCGCTGGTGATGCCGGTGGCGCTGCCCGACCGGCTGGCCGTGCAGCAGGCGCAGGGCGCGTGCATGCCGATCCACCAGTGGCAGACGCCGGGGGCGCGGGAGGTGGCGCTGGCGTTCAACCTGCTGCTGGCGCGCGTGCTGCGCACGGGCGGGCGCGGCAGGCACCAGGCCATCGCCTGGCCGGACGACGACAACGACGACAACGACGCCGATGACACCGCCACCGACATGGACACCGCCGAGGACAACGACGGCGAGGCGTCCGACCAGCGGGAAGCGGCGGGCGAGTGACGAGGCCCGCCAGGTTCGGCGGGCGCTGATGCCCGAGGGCGACACCGTCTACCGCACCGCGGCCATCCTCGCCGAGGCACTGACCGGCCATGTCCTCACCCAGGGCGAACTTCGCCACCCGAGACTGTCCACCGTGGACCTCAAGGGCCGCGCCGTGCTGGGCCTGCGGACCGTGGGCAAGCACCTGTTCCTCCGGTTCGACCGCGACCTCAGCCTGCGCAGCCACCTCGGCCTCGACGGCACCTGGCACGTGTATGCCCGCGGCGCCCGCTGGCGCCGCCCCGGACACCAGGCGCGGGCGATCCTCGCCACCCCGGACCGGCAGGCGATCGGGTTCGCCCTGCACGAACTCGCCCTGGTGCCGACCGCCGAAGAGGACCGGCTCGTCAGCCACCTCGGCCCCGACCTGCTCGATCCACAGTGGAGCGACGAGCACGTCGCCGAGGCGGTCGCCCGGTTCACCGCCCAACCGGACCGGGAACTCGGCCTCGCGCTGCTCGATCAGCGGGTGGTCGCGGGCGTTGGCAACGTGTTCAAGGCTGAGATCTGCTTCCTGCTCGGCGTGTCGCCGTGGACCGCGGTGTCCGAAGTGGACGCCGAGCGGGCCGTGCGGCTGAGCCGGGATCTGGTGGACCGCAACAAGATGCGCGTCGACCGCTGCACCACGGGAGACTTCCGGCGCGATCGGCGGCTCTGGGTCTACGGCCGCACTCGGCCCGGCTGTCTGCGCTGCGGCGGACGCGTGGTGGCGGGCGCGCAGGGCGCGGACGTGCGCGAGCGGGTCGCCTACTACTGCCCTGCCTGCCAACCGGGACCGAGCGGGTCGATCACGGGCAGATGAACAGGAAACACGGCCTCGTCGTCGTGGTCGGTGGTGGCGGCGGCCGGGTGGTCGTGGTGGGCCGCGGCGTCGTGGTCGTCGGCCGGGGAGTGGTGGTCGTGGTGACGGGCGTCGTCGTCGTGGCCGACGTGGTCGACGTGTCCTCGGTGGTGGTGACCACGGTCGTCGTGACCGGCGTCGAACTGGGCGTGAGGGTCTCGGTGAGCACGACGGTCGTCGCGGGGACGACCTTGCCCAGCGGCGGGGCGGCGGGAATCGGCTCCGGCCCGGACTGCGCCGCGGCCTCCACGGCGGGCACGTCGCGGGCGCCGAGGTCCCAGGCGACACCTTCGTAGAACAGGGCCGCGCTGGCCGCGCCAATCACCGCGCCGACGGCCATCCGTCCAGGTCGGGCCAACACGTTCCGCACGTTTTCGGTCCCTTTCGTGCTGGCGACCGTGCTCCGGTAGGGCGTGTGAGTGAGTTTCACACACTCTGCGTGGCTATCCGGTGACCTTACCATCCCCCGAACGAGTGAGGGCCAGAAACCCGTTGTCCCGCGCGCGTGGGCCGAATAACGTGCCGGGTACACGAGAGAGGAGGTGGTCCAACGGTGAATTCCCATAGGACGCGTGAGGTGGCTGTCCGCTAGGACCACCCATCTATATCCGATGGTTGCCGGCTCCGCACACGGCTGACACCGGACCTCCGGTGCCGTAGGCGCGGGCGTGTGGTCGGTGAATACCAGGCAGTCACCCAGCCCTCGGGCCCCCGGGAACCAGTCCGCCCCGGGCCCATCCGCCGCCTTGTCGGATGGGAGCAGGCCCGGGGGCTGTGCCCTGTCTCAGGGCTCCGCCGGGCCCTCCACCTGCTGCAACTTCCGCCATGCCAGTCCAGCGGCCCGTTCCGCCTCCTTCGCGGCCCGCCGCGCGGTCTGCAGACCGCGGCGGGCTTCCAGTTCCGCCACCTCCGCCTTGTCCAGTTCGGTGTTCAGCTCGCGCACCCGCCGTTCGGCGACGGCGATCGCGGTCTCGGCCTGCTGACACGCGCGATCGGCCTCGGTGCGCTCGGACGCCGCGGCCTTCACCGCCGCCTTCGCCTCCGCCAGCGCCCTGCGCTCGGCGTCGCGGCGGGAGCGGGCGTCGACGGGTTTGCGCGGCGCGGGTTCCCGGGTGCGCGGCGCGGCGGGCGACACCGGCAGGCCCGGCCACCCGGACGCCGTCAGGTCACGCACAGTCGCCACCCGACCGGCCCGCAGGATCTCCCCCGCCGACTCGTCGGTGATCGCGGCGGTGAACATCTCCTCCAGCTCCCGCGTGACGGCCTCGCTCAGCGGCTCGCCCTGGCCGGCGCGGCGCACCAGGTCACGGAGCACTTCGGTGCGCCGCTGGGTGAGTTCGCGCAGCCGCGGCCCGGCACCGGCGCCGTGCGCCTCCCGCAGGTCGTCGCCCAGGGCGGTCAGGTCGTCGACGGCGTCGGGCTGGTCGCGGGCGAGCCGGTTGACCAGCCAGGCCGCCGTGGTCGGCTTGGCCAGCTTCTCGATGGCGGCCGCCGCGTCCTTGTCGCCCGCGGCCCGCGCCTGTCGGGCCAGCTCGCGCCGCGCGGGGATGAAGTCCTCCCGGGGCAGCGCGTACAGGTCGTCTGGGCTCACGCCGTCCATCATGGTCGAACGACCCGGATGGCACGATGTCGGCGTGGTCTACCAGCAGCTCGTCCGGCGCGCCCTGTTCTCCCTCGGCGGCGGCGACCCCGAGATCGCCCACGAGCGCACCATGGCCGCGCTGACCCGGCTCGGCCGGGTCCGGCCCGCGGTGTCGCTGCTGCGCCGCTACTTCGGCACCACCGACGAGCACACCGTCTTCGGCGTCCGCTTCCCCGGCGTCGTGGGCCTCGCCGCGGGCATGGACAAGGACGGGAGCGCGCTGCGGGCGTGGCCCGCGCTCGGCTTCGGGTTCGTGGAGGTCGGCACGGTGACCCGGCACGCCCAGCCGGGCAACCCGGCGCCCCGGCTGTTCCGGCTGCGCGACAGCGAGGCCATCGTCAACCGGATGGGCTTCAACAACGCGGGCGCCGACGCCCTGGCCGCGCGGCTGCGGGCGCTCGGGCCGATCGGGGTGCCGCTGGGCATCAGCATCGGCAAGTCCAAGGCGACCCCGGTCGAGGTCGCCGTCGAGGACTACCGGCACTCGCTGCGCGCGCTGCACCCCTACGGCGACTACTTCGCGGTCAACGTCAGCTCCCCCAACACCCCGGGGCTGCGCGGCCTACAGGACCGCGGCGCGCTCGACACCCTGGTCGGCGAGCTGCGCCGGGAGTCCGACGCGCTCGGGCGTCGCCCACTGCTGGTGAAGATCGCCCCTGACCTCACCGACCACGCCATAGCCGAGGTGCTGCAGGTGTGCGCCGACCACGACGTCGACGGGCTCATCGCCACCAACACAACGCTTGCCCGCGATGGTCTCGCCGCCGCCGATGTGCCCACGGGCGCGGAGGCGGGCGGGCTGAGCGGGCGGCCGCTGGCCGAGCGGGCGCGCGAGGTGGTGGCGTTCGTCGGCAGGCAGACGAGCGGGGCGCTGCCGGTGATCGGCGTCGGCGGGATCTTCGACGCCGAGGGCGCGCTGCGGATGCTCGACGCTGGCGCGAGCCTGGTGCAGCTCTACACCGGGTTCGTCTTCGGTGGGCCGCCGCTGGTGCGCCGGATCAACCGCGCGGTCGCCGGGCGCTGAGCTCCTCTTTCTCGCCGCGGTGGCGCAGCCAGCGCAGCAGCGGGTACGCGACGACGACGAACATCGAGCCCCAGGCGATGCCGCCGACCGTGGTGCCGCCGATGGTCAGTTCGAGGTTGCCGATGCCCGCGACGATCGCGGCGCCGACGACGAGCAGGTTGACCGGGTCGGCGAAGTCGACCTTGTTGGTCATCCAGATCCGCACGCCGAGCAGGCCGATCATGCCGTAGAGCACGAGCGTGGCGCCGCCGAGAACACCGTCGGGAACGGTGTTGACCAGCGCGCCGAACTTCGGGCTCAGCGACAGCAGCACGGCGGCGAGCGCGGCGACGGCGTAGGTGGCGGTGGAGTAGACCCGGGTCGCGGCCATGACGCCGATGTTCTCCGCGTAGGTCGTGGTGCCCGAGCCGCCGCCCGCGCCCGCGAGGGTGGTGGCGAGACCGTCGGCGATCAGGGCGTCGCCGACGCTGCCGTCGAGGTTGCGACCGGTGACCGCGGCGACCGCCTTGACGTGCCCGACGTTCTCCGCGACGAGCACGATCACCACCGGGATGACCAGCAGGATCACCGAGGGCCGCAGCAGCGGACCCTGGAACTCGGGCAGACCGAACCACCCCGCCGCACCGAGCGCGTCGACCCTTTCGGAGGCGAGTCCGCCGGTCAGGGCGGCGGCCACCCACCCGGCGAGTACGCCGGCGAGGATCGAGATCCGGGACAGCAGCCCGCGCGAGACCACCGCGCACACCAGGATGACGCCGAGGGTGAGCGCCCCGATCAGGGGCTGCTTGGCGAAGGACCCGGTGGCCACGGGCGCGAGGTTGAGTCCGATGAGCACGACGACCGCGCCGGTCACCACGGGCGGCATGACGGAGTCGAGCAGCCGCACGCCGAGCGCCTTGACCGCGACGCCGACGCCCATCAGGAGCAGTCCGGCGGTGAGCACGCCGCCGAGTTGGGCGGCCATGCCCTCCTCGCGCGCGGCCATCAGCGGGCCGATGAACGCGAACGACGAGCCGAGGTAGCTGGGCACCCGGTTGCGGGTGATCAGCAGGAAGAGCAGGGTGCCCACCCCGGAGAACAGCAGGGTGGTGGTCGCCGGGAAGCCGGTGAGCGTGGGCACGAGCACCGTCGCGCCGAACATCGCGGCGACGTGCTGCAGGCCCAGGCCCACGGTGAGCGGCCAGTTCAGCCGTTCGTTCGGGGCGACGACCTCGCCGTCACGGACACGGCGACCGTCTCCGTGCACGGACCACATCGTCAACGCCGCCCTCCACCTCGCCAGGTCCCGACTGCTCGGGCTGCATCGTGCCACAGCAGGTAGTCAACGGGTCGATACGACACCGTGACATTCACACTGATGCCCTAATGCACGCCCTATTCTCGCGCGGGGCGGCCGAATCCGGTTACTCCAGGTGACGCAATACCGGTTCGGCCGCGGACGTCAGCGCGGCAGCCAGGACAGCGCGAGCGCGTACGGGTCGACCACGTCCGCGCGGCCCGCCCCGATCCACGACACGGCCACGTCGAGCAGCCGCCGGGCCCATGCGCGGTCGACGCCCGTCCCGGCCGCGATCGCCCAGTAGCGGTCCTCGTACGCGGGCAGGTCGGCCAGGCGATCGGCGACGGACCGACGCAGGTGGGGAGCTGAGATGACGGCGTGCATGCCGGGTCCTCTCCGGGGAATCGGATGGTCGCCGGGGGGACGCGGGCTCGACACAACCGTGATGCTACTGGGCGGGAAGTGGCGCACGTGACAACCGACACACGCTGTCAACGGAGATCGTCGGGCGAGGGCGCCACGACAAGGTGGCGGTAGTCAGTTTCTCGGGAACAGCCAACAAGTGAGCGTTGCCGGCCTGACGTACCCAGGGCCACGGCGGTCAGGTTGGTCCCGCGTATCGCTGTTGGTGCCTGATCGGATCGATGTGCCACCCAGCCGCGATGTCGGACAGGTGCATGCCGAGGATCGACCCGATGCGGCCTTCGTCAGCGATAGGCGTGCTCGGCGATTCGGCCGCTCGATAGGCATACCCGTCGGCGGACACCATCGCGTACAGCGCCTTCTTCTGGCGCACACCCAGCGGCGCCAGCCGCGGCCGGACCGTCGCCGCGGCCTGGAGTAGTTCCGCTACCAACTCCCATTCGGCGACGGGCAGTTCGTGCTCCTGACGTGTCCGGTAGCCCGCTCCGCTGGGGGAGAATTCCAGCACATTCCAGGTATCCACGCAGCGAAACGCCTGGATGTGGGTGCGGATACCAGAAAGCTCCTGCACGTTCCTCCGGCTCGCGACGGAGTGCACGGTGACCGGCAGGCCGCGATAGTCCGCAACCCGCGATCAGGGCTGGGGTGAGCGTCTGGCTGTTTGTCTGAATCTCACAGATCAAGCCGAGTTCGACGGCCCGCCTGCAAAGATGTTCGAGGTCGCGGCGCAGGCTGGGATCGCCACCAGCAAAGATCAGCCGAGCGGCACCGGCATAAGCGACTGCCCCTATCAGGTCGATTGCGGCAGGCGTGTTCACCGGGTTGCGTAACGACCGATAGCAGAAGTTGCACCGCAGGTTGCATGCCGACCAGCACTCCCATCCAGCGCGATATCCACGCAGCGCGATGTTGATTTCAGCGCGAACCAGCGCCCGGAAAGCGCGCCGTACTTCGAGTACTCATAGCCGTTGACCTTGTCCACGGCATGTAGGACGCCCGCATGGGTGACGACCAGGATCGGACTCATTTCCCTGGCGCAGACGGTGTGGATAACTTCACACGCCTGCCGGAACCGGTTAGCCACGGTCAAGTCGGTTTCGCCGCCGGGCGGCCCGGCAATCGCCCCGCTAGTCCAGGCCGCGACCAGTCCGGGATGAGAAAGGTCGATCTCCGCGATGGACCGTCCCTCCCAGTCACCCAGTTCCCGCTCGCCGAGTTGCGGAACGATCTTTGGTGGGTCAAGCCGAAGCTCGGCACAGATGGTGGCAGCCGTGGCCAGAGATCGGGACAGCGCGGAACAGAACACTCGATGCCCACGCCAGCCCATCGTGACCAGCCGACCTGCTGCCGCCAGCGCCTGGCCGAAACCCTCGTCCGCGAGCGGGATGTCAGTCGCTCCCTGCCACCGCTGTTGCGCATTCCACGACGTCACGCCGTGCCGGACAGCCAGGAGTTTCACCGATCGTCCTCCCCGATCCTGCTGGCCAATGACCTCAGCCCAGCCGCGACATTGTGCCGGTATCGGATGATCGCCGTTGCGACGAGGCTGGAGCTGACGCCGAACATGTACGTCTGCGCTCCTGGGGCAGACCCGAGCAGCAGCGCGACCGTCAGGGTGACCGCACCGGAGACCGCAGGCCAGTGAAACCTAGCGCGCTTGAGCAAACGCTTCCCGTAGCCGAGCGGCAACGCGCTCGCCCATGCCTGTTCCAGGCCGTCGGTCACGAGTGAGACCAGATTCAGATCGAGTCCCGGCGGCGACACGGTCTCGATCATGACACCTTCGAGACTTCGCTGGTGTCGAGGGTCGTAGATGTCGATCCGGCATTTTACGCCGTCCACCAACAGCCAAGACGAGTAGCGCATGGTCGACGGTCGGTGGTATAGCCGAATCCCCACATTGTCGAAAGCGTCGAGTTGGCGTGCCCACTCCCGGATTCGCTCGTCAGCGAGTTGGGCCATATGCGCACCACGCACTGTCTCTACGAGCCCCGGCGCGGCCAGCAAGATCCGTATTCGGACTCCCGCCTTCGCTCGGTCGATGAGCGCGTCGATCACGTCGGCATAGGGCGGGGTGGCCAGCATTGGCAGGAATATCGTTGCCTGGGCGGCTCGCAGAATCCCGATGAACGACTGGTACACGTACGCGTCGTTCATTGGCCCAACCACCTCGACAAGCGGTTCTGTGTGAGATCGGATGCTGCGCAGTGTGTCGGCGACAGTCGGATCGCCGAGCAATTGTGCTATCAGCCCCCGGAGTTCAGGGTCTTGGTGCACCAGCGGGTCCGCGCCGTCCTACGCGGTGGAGAGCAGCCATCCCCGGTCCAACAGCCGATGCAGGGCGACCTGCAGGACCGAATCCGAGTCGAGGACCGGGAACTGGGCCAGGATCTGCAGCAGGTCACCTTTTGGGCGGGCGTAGCCACGGGTTGTCATGATCACTGCGAGGGTGGCCTCCGACTCCATCAGACCCGCCGCGGCCAGCCGGGCAATGAGCTGCTTCTCTCCGCGGTTGAGCGCCTGGATGGTCAATGCGTCTCTCCGGTGTCGGCTGGGTCAGCGAAGGTCGCGCAGGGCCAGTGCCAGGCCGGCGAGGTGGTCCGTCGCGTCCACCAGGTCGTGGCGGGGGCCCGCGGGCGAACTCGCCGCGAGCACGCGGCCAGCGGCCGCCACCAGCCCGCAATAGCCCTCGACGCCCTCATCGAGTTGGCCGCGTAATCGGCGCACTCCGTCGGCGAGGTGGCCGCGGTCGGCGGCGGGCGCGTGGTCGCGGGCCCGTTCCACCGCACCGAGCTGCGCGGCGACCTCGCGCAGGGCGCCCGCCGCGTCGGCGCCGGTTCGGCGGGAATGCTCGATCGAGTCGGACGGCACCAGGGCACCGCGGCCGAGCTGGGCGAGCAGTTCGCGCAGGGTGTCCTCGGCCTGAGCGAGCCGGGCCATCGGCTCACGGGCCGCCGACCCGCGCGCGGGCAGCGCGGCGGGGACGTGCGCGGCAGCGGGCAGCGGGACGCGGTGCAGGCGCCAGGCGCGCACCCCGGTGACTACGGTCATGACGCCCGCGACGCCTGCCGCGACGACGAGCCCCGTGACACCCGCGCCGAAGTCGGTCGAGGCCGTCTCCAGCACTACGGCACCGCCGCCGGTGGTGACACCGGCGGCGGTCCACAGCCTGGTCCTGCGCACCGCTCTGCGCCGCTGCCGCAGGGCCTTGGCCCGCGGGTCGCACCACTCGGCGAGCTTGCCGCGGACCTGGTCGGCGTAGGGGCCGCGCAGGTGCTGTCCGACCAGCTCACCGAGCCTGAGCAGCTCGTTTCTCCGCGGCCCCATCGGGTGCGCCGGTCAGGACCCGGGCTGCGGGTTGGCCTTCTGCTCCTGCGCCACCCGCTGCTGGATCTCGGCCTGGATGTTGCCGGGGGCGGGCGCCGGGGTCGCCGCGCCGCTGGTGACCTGGCCCGCGACCGAGCCGCCCGCCATGGACGCGCGGATCTGCTCCAGCCGCGACTGGCCCGCCATGTCGGTGGTGGACGCCTGGACTTCCAGCATCCGGCCCTGCACGGAGTTCTGCGCGAGTTCGGCGGACCCGAGGGCGGTGGAGTACCGCTTCTCGATCTTGTCCCTGACCTCTTCGAGCGAGGGCGTGTTGCCGGGCGCGGCCAGCTCGCTCATCTGGTTGAGCGACTTGGAGACCTGCTCCTGCATCTTGGCCTGCTCAAGCTGGCTGAGCAGCTTGGTGCGCTCGGCGAGCTTGTTCTGCAGGTTCATCGCGTTGCGCTCGACGGCCTGCTTGGCCGAACCCGCGGCCTGCAGCGCCTGGTCGTGCAGCGTCTTGAGGTCCTCGATGCCCTGCTCGGCGGTGACGAGCTGGGTGGAGAAGGACACCGCGGCGTTCTCGAACTGGACGGCCTTCTGTTCGTCACCCTTGCTGCGCGCCTCATCGGACAGCACGAGCGCCTGACGCGCGGAGGACTGCAGCTTCTCGACCTCGCCGAGCTGGCGGTTGAGCTTCATCTCCAACTGGCGCTGGTTGCCGATCACAGCCGCGGCCTGCTGCGAGAGGGCCTGGTGCTGGCGCTGCGCCTCCTCGATGGCCTGCTGGATCTGCACCTTGGGGTCGGCGTGCTCGTCGATCTTCGACGAGAACGACGCCATCAGGTACTTCCAGAACTTCACGAACGGGTTGGCCATCTCCTCCGCCTGCCTTCTTCGTACTGCCGGTTCACTCGGACTCTCCGCTGCCACGCACACCGACGAAACGGCAACGCCCCGGCACCGTTGTGGGTTCCATCGTGTCAGGTGCGCCCAGTCCATTCCACCGGACCCACGAGAATTCAGGGATCACCGGGAGGCCGACCCTGAGAAACCGGACCGGTCTCCGGGTTGATCCCGGACCGGAACCCCGGTCCGGGAGTCGGCGCCGCTCATCGGGCGGCGCGGGCGACCGCGCCGAAACGCCGCCCGACTCGGTGAAGTCGTGCGGTGGGACGCCGGAGTCCGTGCGTTCAGGCGGCCACCACGGCACCGGCCCGGGCGCCGCCAAGGGCGGTGTCGATCCGGTGGGAGAGCGCGGGCTGGATGCGCAGGTCGGCCAGGTTCTCGCCGATCACGGCGGGCACCAGCCTGCCGCCCTCGACGGACGCGCGGGGGCTGGGCGACGAGTCGACGGCGTCCGCCCGATCGCCCGGCGGCACCCGCTCGGGCAGGCCGTGCTCGACCGAGGTCAGCGCGCCGATGTCGCTGGCGACGTGGTGCAGCAACTCGGACAGCGGCAGCGCAAGCGCGTCGCAGATCGCCGCCAGCAGCTCGCTGGACGCCTCCTTGCGGCCGCGTTCGACCTCCGAGAGGTAGCCGAGGCTGACCCGCGCGGAGCGGGAGACCTCCCGCAGCGTGCGCTGCTGGTTGGTGCGGGCATGTCGGAGTCGGTCACCGATCGCCTCGCGCAACAGCACGGTCATCGCGCACCTCCCTTCCTACGACGGACACAGTCCGAGCGCGGCTCCTTGACCCGCGCACTGACAACGTTACCGAGAGACACTGACATGGCGCACCGACTTGGCCGGTAGTCCGCCAAGAGCGAACGACTGACCGGCGGGGAATGTTCCCAGCTAGACAGCCCGCACCCCGCGCCGACCGTGATCCGATCAGGTACGGAGGGTGACACCAACATCACTCGATGAGTGTAGCGAGATCGGCCGCGAGCAGCTCCATAGCGGCTCGGACAGCCGCCGCGCGCACGTCCGCACGGGTCCCGCGCACGGCCAACGGACACTCGCGGGTGCCCCGGCCGCTGTCGAGCGCGACGTGCACGGTGCCCGCGGGCACGCCGTCCTGCGGATCGGGGCCCGCGACGCCGGTGAGCCCGATACCGATCGTGGCGCCGCACCGCGTCCGCGCGCCCCTGGCCAACTCCACGGCCACCCGGGGGTGCACGGCGCCGTGCTCGGCGAGCAGAGCGGGATCGACGCCCGCCAAAGTCGTCTTGAGGTCCGTGCCGTAGACCACCACCCCGCCGCGCACGACGGCGCTGGAGCCCGGCACGCTGGTGAGCACCGCGGTGAGCAGGCCCGCGGTCAGCGACTCGGCCGTGGCGACCGTCTCGCCGCGCTCGCGCAGGGCGCTGACCAGCGCGGCTACCGGTTCAGCCGCGATGCCGGGGGCCAGCAGCAGCTGGGTCACTGGATCGCCCGCTTGCCGCGGGCACGCAGCCGCACGGCGCGGATCACGTAGTCGATCCCGGTGACCACGGTCAGCGCGATGGCCACCCCCATCGCCAGCCAGGCCAGCGACAACAGGATGGGCGGCAGCGGGAGCAGGAACAGCCCGATCGCGAACACCTGCGCCAGCGTCTTGAGCTTGCCGCCGCGGCTGGCCGGGATGACGCCGTGCCGGATCACCCAGAACCGCAGCAGCGTCACGCCGACCTCGCGCACGGCGATGACGATGGTCACCCACCACGGCAGCGTGCCGAGCACGCTCAGGCCGACCAGGGCCGAGCCGGTGAGCGCCTTGTCCGCGATCGGGTCGGCGATCTTGCCGAAGTCGGTGATCAGGCCGTGCTTGCGGGCCAGCCTGCCGTCGATGTGGTCGGTGATCGAGGCCACGGCGAAGACCACGAACGCGATGAGCCGCCAGGTGCGGTCGAATCCGCCCTCGGCGAACAAGGCAAGCAGGAAGACGGGCACCAGGGCCAGCCGGGACATCGTGAGCAGATTCGCCACGTTGAGCACCGGCACCTGGGTCGGCTCGGGCAGCACGGGCGACTCGGCGGCGGGCTTGGCGAATCCGTCGCCGCCGACGGAACCGCCGGTCGCCGCCGTGCTCACGGCGACCCCGGTACCACGCGCGGCACGACCTCGATCGGCGTCACGATCAGGTCGACGCCCTCGGAGTCGATCACGCGGGCCCGCACCAGGTCGCCGACCTCGAACTTGTCCCCAGCGAGCACCACACACTCGCCGTCGACCTCGGGCGCCTGGTGGGCGGCGCGCCCCGCGCAGTCCTCCTCGTCGGACTCGACGCGCTCGATCAGCACGACGACCTCGCTGCCGATCCGGTCCTCGGCGCGCTGCGCTGTCAGCTCCTCGACAAGCGCGGAGATCTGGGCGACGCGGGCCGCGATGGTGTCCTCGTCGAGCTTGTCGGCGAGGCCCTCGGCCTCGGTGCCGTCCTCGTCGGAGTAGCCGAACACGCCGACCGCGTCGAGCCGGGCGCCGGTGAGGAACTTGGCCAACTCGGCCACGTCGTCCTCGGTCTCGCCGGGGAAGCCGACGATGACGTTGCTGCGGATGCCCGCCTCGGGCGCCAGCGCGCGGATCTGCTCGACCAGGCCCAGGAAGGACTCGGTGTTGCCGAAGCGGCGCATCCGGCGCAGCACGGTCTCGCTGGCGTGCTGGAAGGACATGTCGAAGTACGGCGCGACACCCGGGGTGGTGGCGATGGCGCGCACCAGGTTGGGGCGGGTCTCGGCGGGCTGCAGGTAGGACACGCGCACCCGGTCGATGCCGGGGACGACCGCCAGCCGGGTCAGCACGGCCTCCAGGGCGCCCTGGCCCGCGTGCGCGCGGCCGAGATCCTTGCCGTAGGAGGTGGAGTTCTCGCTGACCAGCACCAACTCGCGCGCGCCCTGCTCGGCGAGCCACGCGGCCTCGGCGACGATCTCGTCGGGCAGCCGGGAGACGAAGGAGCCACGGAAGGACGGGATGGCGCAGAACGAGCAGCGCCGGTCGCAGCCGGAGGCGATCTTGAGCGCGGCCACGGGGCCGTCTTCGAGCCGCTTGCGCAGCACGCGCGGACCCCACGCGTGCCCGGGCACCGCGACGTCGTGCGCGGCGTCCTGGCGCTCGACCGGGGTGATCGGCAGCAGCGTGCGCCGGTCGACCGGCACGTGGGCGGCGATGGCGTGGCCCGCGACGACCTCGCCGAGCCGCTCGGCGAGGTCCGGGTAGTGGTCGAAGCCGAGCACGGCGCTCGCCTCGGGCAGGTTGTCGGCCAGTTCGGCGCCGTAGCGCTCGGCCATGCAGCCGACCGCGACCACCTTCGCGCCGGTGTCGGCGGCGGCGATCAGCGTGTCGACCGAGTCCTTCTTGGCCGACTCGACGAAGCCGCAGGTGTTGACCACGATCACGTCGGGGGTCTGCTCGTCCAGATCGACCAGTTCCCAGCCACCGCCGGACAGCCTGCCCGCCAGTTCCTCGGAGTCGACTTCGTTGCGGGCGCAGCCGAGGGTGAGCATGGCGACACGGCGTGACGTGGACGGAGGGGGCACGAGTCACAGCGTAACCGCCGGGCGGCGCCGCCCGTGACCGGACGGCGGCCGGGACGCTGGGGTTGGTCAGTGCCACGGCCGCCGAGGGACATGGTGCCACCTCGGCCCGGTGGGACGATGATGGGTGCCGTGATGGATGAGGACAGTGTTGGTGAAGACGGTGTTGATGAAGACGACGTGCGCCGGGTCGCGCTCTCTTTGCCCGCGACAACCGAGAAGCCCTCCTACGGCACGCCGAGCTTCCGGGTGCGCGCCAAGTGGTTCGCGCGGATGCACGAGGACGGCGAGAGCGTCGTGGTGCACTGCGCGGCGGAGGCGGAGAAGGTCGCGCTGATCGAGGCCGAGCCGGGGCTGTACTTCACCACCCCGCACTACGACGGGTACCCGCTCGTGCAGGTGCGGATGGCCGCGCTCGACGCCGACCGCCTCGTCGACGTGCTGACCGAGTCGTGGCGGCTGTGCGCGCCGCGCACCCTGCTCGCGGAGTTCGACTCGGGTCAGGGCGGCGTTCCCGCGTAGGCGGGCGCACCTACCCGTGCGCCTGGCGGGTCCGCTCGCGCAGGGCGCGCAGGGCGGCCAGTTCGGCGTCGGTGGGCGGGTCGGTCTCGGTCAGGTCGTCGGCGACGCGCAGGTCCCACCCGGTGGCCGCCCGCGCCCGCTCGGCGGTGACGCCGGGGTGCGCGGCGACCAGGACGAACTCGCGGGTCACCGGGTCGGGCCGGAGCACGCCGAGGTCGGTGATGATCACGCTCGGCCCGGCCCCGGGGTAGCCGAGCGACGCGCGCGAGTCGCCGCCCCGGTGGTGGCCGACCGAGGTGACGAACGACAGCTTCTCGACGAAGGCGCGCGGCGACTGGCGCAGCACGACGACCACCTCGCGCGCCGACGCCGCGATCTCGGGCGCTCCCCCGGCGCCGGGCAGCCGGACCTTGGGCGCCGCGTAGTCGCCGACGACCGTGGTGTTGATGTTGCCGTAGCGGTCGATCTGCGCCGCGCCGAGGAAACCGACGTCGATCCGACCCGCCTGCAGCCAGTAATTGAACACCTCCGGCACGGACACCAGCGCGTCGGCGGTCTCGGCCAGTTCACCGTCCCCGATGGACAGTGGGAGCACGTCGGGTCGGGTGCCGATGGTGCCGGATTCGTAGACCAGCACACAGTTCGGCGCGTGCGTGGCGCGGGCGAGGTTGGCCGCCGCGCTGGGCAGGCCGATGCCGACGAAGCAGACCGCCCCGTCGCGGAGCCTGCGCGCGGCGGTCACCGTCATGATCTCGTCGGCGCTCATCGGATGTGCTCGGCGATCCACGCGGTGAACGTCTCCCGGTCGCGGCTGATCGTGTCCCACTCGCGGTAGAAAGCGTTGTCCCGCCCGTAATAGCCGTGCGCGTAGGACGGATGCGCGCCGTTCGGGGCGACCGCGACGGCGCTGACGGCCGCGGCGGGGATGACCACCTGGCCGTGGTGCGGCTCGAAGGTGTCCACGATCTCCTCGACGGTCACGATGGCGCGGCGCGCGGCGAGCACGGCCTCCTTCTGGATGCCCACGATCCCCCACAGCGCGACGTTGCCCGCCCGGTCGGCCTGTTGCGCGTGGATGATCGTGACGTCGGGGCGTAGCGCGGGGACGGCCGCCAGTTCCTCGCCGGTGAACGGACAGCGCACCGTTGCGATGGTCGCCGTCACCTCGGGCAGGTCGGTGCCGACGTAGCCGCGCAGCACCGCGAACGGCAGGTTCGACGCCCCCGCGACGTAGCGGTTGGCCATGCCAGCGTGGCTGTGCTCCTCGATCTCCAGCGGACGCGGCCAGGCGTGCTCGACCGCGTCGCGGAAGCGGTGCAGCGAGCCGACGCCGGGGTTGCCGCCCCAGGAGAAGACGAGCTTGGCCGCGCAGCCCGCGCCGATGAGCTGGTCGTAGACCAGGTCCGGGGTCATCCGAATCAGCGTGAGGTCGCGGCGGCCCTGCCGGATCACCTCGTGCGCGGCGGCGAACGGGATCAGGTGGGTGAACCCCTCCATGGCGACGGCGTCCCCGTCGCGGACGTGCGCGGCGACGGCGGCACTGAGAGTCGTGAGCTTGCTGGTCACCGTGCCAGCCTCACCCGGGACGCCGTCGGATGTCCACTACGCGGCTGTGGCTCAGACCCGCTCGAACACCGCCGCCATGCCCTGGCCGCCGCCGATGCACATCGTCTCCAGCCCGTAGCGGGACCCGCGCCGGTCCATCTCCCGCAGCAGGGTCGACAGGATGCGCACGCCGGTCGCGCCGACCGGGTGGCCCAGCGAGATGCCCGAGCCGTTGACGTTCGTGCGGTCCCAGTCTGCGTCGGTGAACTTCCACTCGCGGGTGCACGCCAGCACCTGCGCGGCGAACGCCTCGTTCAGCTCGATCAAGTCCATATCGGACAGTGTGAGACCCGCGCGGGACAAGGCTTTCGCGGTCGCCGGGATCGGGCCGATGCCCATGGTGCGCGGCGGCACCCCGGCACTCGCCCACGTCACCAGCCGGGCGAGCGGGCGCAGGCCGAGGTCGGCGGCCAACTCCGGCGTGGTCACCAGGCACCCGGCGGCGCCGTCGTTCTGGCCGCTGGCGTTGCCCGCGGTGACGGTGGCGTCCGGGTCCTGCCTGCCCATGATCGGCCGCAGGCCTGCCAGCGTCTCCAGGGTCGCGTCGGGTCGGGGGTGTTCGTCGCGGTCGACCACGGTGTCGCCGCGCTTGCCGGGGACGGGGACGGGCACGATCTCGTCGGCGAAGCGGCCCGCCTCGATCGCGGCCACCGCGCGCTGGTGCGACCGGACGGACAGCTCGTCCTGCTCCGCGCGCGGGATGGCGTATTCCCGGCGCAGGTTTTCCGCGGTCTCCAGCATGCCGCCCTCGACCGGGTGGTTGACCCCGCCCGCGGTGACCCTGGCGCGGGCCAGCCGGTCGTGCAACTCGACGCCGGAACCCTTGACGCCCCAGCGCATCGCGGCCGAGTAGAACTCGACCTGGCTCATGCTCTCCGCGCCGCCCGCGAGAACCAGGTCGTTGACGCCGGTCTGCACGCGCATGGCGGCGTCGACCACGGCCTGCAGGCCGGAACCGCACCGCCGGTCGATCTGCGTGCCGGGCACCTCGACGGGCAGCCCGGCGTCGAGCGCGGCGACCCGGCCGATCGCGGGGGCCTCGCCGCTGGCGTAGCACTGGCCGAACAGCACGTCCTCAATGGACGCGGGCTCGATCCCGGTGCGGCGGAGCAGTTCCCGGATCACCGTCGCCGCCAGCTCGGTCGCCGGGACGTCCTTGAAGACGCCGCCGAACCGGCCGACCGGGGTGCGAATCGGCTCGCAGATCACTGCCTCACGCATGGTTCTCCTCGTCTGGCCGCCATGGAACGCGGGGCCGCGGTGCGGATCTTGGTGCCGGTTTCCACCGTCGTCGGAACTCGGCAGGCGGGACGATTCTGCCCGGCGCCGTCGAGCGCTACGCCGCGACCTGGCGCACGACCGGCCGGGTCAGCCCGGCACGTGCGCACGGTGCAGTGTGGCGCCGAAGCCGACGGC
This sequence comes from Actinokineospora sp., assembly GCF_052390155.1. Lineage (NCBI taxonomy): Bacteria > Bacillati > Actinomycetota > Actinomycetes > Pseudonocardiales > Pseudonocardiaceae > Actinokineospora > Actinokineospora sp. The sequence goes on from NZ_JBQTHF010000060.1 coordinate 109,687, forward strand.
GATGCCGCCATGGGCGTGCATGTGCTCGGCACCGACGAGGAACCGGTCGCGGAACTCGGCGGCGCGGTCGCCAGGCAGCGCGCTGAGGATGTCCGGCAGGCCCTGCATGGCCAGCCAGTTCCAGAGCGCGTCCGGGTCGGCCATCGGCACCGAGATGTCGATCGAGGTCCGGGTGACGTCGGCGAATCCGGCCGCGGCCAGCAGGCCGTCGAGCCGCTGGGCGGTCAGCGGTCCCGCGCCATCGGCCTGCTCGGGCGGGGTGCCGAAGAACTCGGCGTTCAGGTCGTGCAGCCACCCCATCCGCCCGACGAACGGCCGCTCCAGGGACAGCGCGACCACCCCGGCGGGCGCCAGGACGCGGCGACACTCGGCGATCGCCAGCCCCGGGTCGTCCAGCACCTGGACCACGAAACCCGCGGTGACCAGTTCGAACGAGGCGTCGGCGAAGCCGAGGCTGCCCGCGTCCATCTGGCGGGCGGTGATCTCGGGGAAGTCCGCGCCCAACCGCTCGACCATGCCCGCCGACGCGTCGGTGGCGGTGACCACACACCCCCGCGCGTGCGCGACCCGGGCGACCGCCCCGCGGCCCGCGCCGATGTCGAGCGTCCTGGCCCCCGGCCGGGGATCGGCGTAGTCCACCAACTGCCGCCCGACGTCGGCGACGTAGCGGAAGATGTCCTCGTACCGGTCGGCGATCCGGTCGTACTTCTTTCTTCCCTGCTCGGTACTGGTCACGATCGAGCAGCGTAAGTCCGCGGCCGCGGCCCGCGATACCGCCGATCTGGCACCGTCACCAGCGGGTCACGACGCGGTCGTGCAGGGCGGTGAACAGGCGGCCCGCGTGCGGCAGTGTGTCCTGGATCGAGGTGTCCCGCGCCTGCCCGGCGACGACGCCGAGGCGGTGGGTGAAGCGCTGCCGGGCCGTGGTCGGACCCCAACTCCAGTCCTCGACCAGGAGGCGGGCGAACTGGTCGCGGGCGCGGCGTTCGATGCGCTGGACCAACGCGTCGCCCCGCAGGAGCCAGGACACCCAGTGGTCGGTGAGAGATCCCGGGCTGCCTGGCGCGGCCCGGTGGTAGGCCGCCTCGGCTTCGGTGATCACGGGGTCGGGCAGCACGGTGGCCAGCCCGCAGGTGGGGAATCCCATCCGCAGGTAGGCCAGTTCGGCGAGCCCGTCGCCCGACCCGGCCTGCTCGAAGTCGAGGAACCAGACCCGGCCCGCGACCGACAGGACGTTGCCGGGACACGGGTCGCCGTGCAGCAGCGAGCGCCGCGAACCGGTGGACAGCCGGGCAACCAGGTCGAGCAGTTCCGCCTCGGCCTTCGCCGACGAGGGCAGCCCCACCCCGGCGCACAGCCGCAGAAACGCCGCCACATCCGCCGCCGAAGCCGACCGCGCGGCAGGTAGGTCGGCGGACACGGCGTGCAGCCGAGCCAGCCTTTCGGCGTACGCGACCGGGTCCGGGAAACCGGCGGCGCCCGCGAGGTGTTCGAGCACCACGACCCTCGACTCGGCGTCGGAACCCAAGACCTGTGGCACCAGCGCGGGCCGGACGTCGGCGGCCAGGGTCAGCGCCGTCACCTCGCGGTGGAAGCGGGCGTCGGCGTCGGCGCCCAGGAGGTGTTTGACGACTGCCGCGGTGCCGCCCAGGTCGACCCGCCACACCGCGGAGCCGGGGCTGCTGGGCAACCGTTCGACGCGGTCCGGCGGGCCGAGCGCGGCCCGCAACCGTTCCGGCAGCGGCACGTCAGCTCCGGTGGCCCGCGCCGAGGCGGTCGCTGATCTCGCGCGCCGCCGTGACCACGACCGGCAGGTAGTCGGCGTGGATGGTCTCCAGCGACACCGCCCGCGCGGGCACGGACATCGACAGGGCCGCGACCACTCGGCCCTCGGACTCGTGGATCGGCGCGGAGAGCGACCGCACTCCCTCCTCGAACTCCTGGTCCTCGAACGCCCAACCCTGATCCCGCACCAGTGTCAACACCGCGCGCAGCCGCTCGGGGTCGGTGATGGTGTGCGCGGTCAGCGGCGGCATCGACGCGGTGGCGAGGAAGCCGTCGATCTCGGCGTCGCGCAGGTCGGCCAGCAGGACCCGGCCCGTCGACGTCGCGTAGGCGGGCAGCCTGGTGCCGGTGGTCGGCGTCATCCGCAGGACCGGCCGGTCGGGCACCCGGGCGATGAGCACCGCGTCCGCGCCTGCCAGCGTGGCCAGCGAACAGGTCTGCCCGGTGGCCCGGGTGACCTCCTCCAGGTACGGCCGCGCCACCTCGGTCAGGTTCAGCGACGAGAGGTAAGCGTGCCCCAGCGCCAGGACGTGCGGCGTGAGCGCGAACTGCCGCCCGTCGACCCGCAGGTAGCCGAGGCGTTCCAGGGTGAGCACGATGCGCCGCACGGTCGGCCTGCTCAGCCCGGTCAGCTCGGCGACCTGGCCGAGCGTCAGCTTCGGGTGGTGGTCGGAGAACGCGAGGATCACCGACAGCCCGCGCTCCAGCGACTGGATGTAGTCCTTGTCCTCCACCGGCTTGACCACCGCGAACGCACCTCCACCGTTGACCGGATAGCGTACCGAGTCACCTCCGGGGCGAACCGCGCGCACGCGGGCGGATAGGTTCGACGGCGTGAAGCCGAGACCGGTGGTGCGCCGAGCCAGGACCTCCGACGTGCGCGCCATGAAGGCGGTGATCGACACCTACGTCGGCAAGGTGTTGCTGGCCAAGGAGATGGTCACTCTCTACGAGGACGTCCAGGAGTTCTGGGTGGCCGAGTTGGACGGCGTCCTGGTCGGCTGCGGCGCGCTGCACGTGCTGTGGGAGGACATCGCCGAGATCCGCACCATCGCGGTGCTGCCCAGCGCGGTCGGCGCGGGGGTCGGGCACGCGCTGGCCGACCGGCTGATCGACGTGGCGCGCGAGCTGGGTCTGGCGCGGATCTTCGTGCTCACCTTCGAGACGGAGTTCTTCGCGCGGCACGGCTTCGTCGAGATCGACGGCACGCCGGTCAGCCCGGAGGTCTACGAGGAGATGCGCCGCTCGATGGACGAGGGCGTCGCGGAGTTCCTGGACCTGCCCTACGCCAAGCCCAACACCCTCGGCAACACCCGGATGCTACTCAAACTCTGACTATTCGAGTAATCACTCGAATAGTCTTGACTCGTCTAGTCCGCGTGCGACAGGATGCGGGGGTGGGACGAGATGCCGCGCTGACCGTCGAACAGCTCGCCGCCGAGGCCGGGCTACCGACCAGCACCATCCGCATGTACCAGACCAAGGGGTTGCTGCACCCGCCGCGCCGGGAGGGCCGCACGGCCCGCTACGACGCGTCCCATGTGGAGCGTCTCGGCCTGGTGCACCGGTTGCAGCAGCGCGGTTTCTCGCTGCCCGCGATCACCGAGCTGATCGCCGCGCGAGACCTGGGGGCCCGCGTCGGCGACGTGCTCGGACTGACCGGGTCCGGCGGGCCGGACGACTGGGTCCCGGTCGGGTCGCGGGAGCTGCGGGCGCTGGTCTCCGCGCGAGACCTGCGCCCGCGGCTGCTGCGCCGGGCGAGCCGGATGGGGCTGGTGCGCTGGGAGCGCGGCCGCCCGTACACCCGCAGGTGGGCACTCGACAGCGGCACCCGACTCGCCGGGCTGACCGTCCCGCCCGCCGAGGTGCTCGACGCGTTCGACCGGCTGCGCGCCGCGACCGACCGGATCGCGGCCGACTTCGTCGCCGTCTTCGAGCGGCGCCTGTGGCCCACCCTGTCCACCCACGCCACCAGCGGCGAGCAGCTCGACCGGGTGCGCGCGCTGCTGGTCGAGCTGACCGAGACCGCGCAGGGGGTGGTCGCGGGCGCCCTCCGCGAGTCCATTCGGGACGCCGCGGAGTCCTTTGCCCGCAAGCACGATCTGCTCCCCACCGATGGCGCCGAACCGGCGTGGGCGAGCCGCGCGGTCCCGGTCCTGGCCGAGCGGTTCGACACCGCGCCCGCCACCGAGGCCACCGACGACATCATCGACCACTACCTGGCGGAAGACTCGCCATGACCGCGCCAGGACACGCCTTGGTCGCCGACCCCGCGTGGCGAGCCCAGGCGCGTGCCGAGGGGCTGGTGGTGTTCGCGGGCGCCGACCTGGTCTTCCTGGTGCCGGACGTGTCCCGCGCCGACGCGGAGGAAGTGGCCGCGCTGTTCGACGGCCGGGAGGTGGACCCGGGGACGCTGGAACCGTCGGCGCGGGCCCTGCTGCCCCAACTCCAGTCGCTCGGCGCGCTGCGGCCTGCCGCGCTCCCCCGGCCGGGGGTACCGCGCGCGCTGCGGATCGGCACGCTGGTGGTGGGTGAGACCTCGGTCGCGCTGGCGGCCGAACTGGCCGCCGCGTTCGCGCCGACGTCAGCCCAAGTCGGGGTGCCGGAGGTGTTGTTGGTGGTGCGTACCACGGGCAGGCTGTCCGAGTTGATCGCGCTGAGCGCGGCGTTGGTCCACAGTGGACGCATCCACCTGCTGCTCGACCTCGCCTACCACCACACCGCGACCCTCGGGCCGCTCGTGGTGCCCGGTGCGACCGCGTGCCTGGAATGCCTGGCCCGCCGGGCGGGTCAGCGCTGGGGCGACCCGGAGCCGCCCGGCGCGCCGGGGGCGGCGGTGGATCCGCGGTTGCCGATCGCGCTGGCGGCGCACGCGGTGCGCGAGTTGGGCACCGGGTCGCTGGCCCTGCTCCAGCGCACCGTCGCGCACGACCTGCGCTCGCTCACCGCCACCGCCGAGGACGTCCTGCCGTCGGCGGACTGCGCGACCTGCGCCCGACCGGCACCGGGCCGGATCACCCTGCCATGGGAAACCGAGGCCATGCCGTGAAAACGACCGCCTACCGACTGCCCGATCCGTTCAGCCCGGGCGCGGCCGACGCCACCGCCGCCACACCGACGTGCTGCTGTTGCTGTTGCTGCTGCCTGGCCACCGCGGTCACCACCCCGATCGTCCTGCACGGCGGCCTCCGGCGGGACCTGGCCGCGGCCGGACCCGGTACCCCACAACAGGAACGCAACCGCGTCAGCGCGCCCGCGCTGACGGTGGTCGTGTGGTTCCTGCTCATGTCCGCGATCGTGGTGACGGTCTTCGCGGGCGGCTTCGCCGCCGATCTGTGGCCGGTCGCGATCGGTGGGTTCGCGCTCGCGGCGCTGGGCGGGGTCTATGCGATCGGCCGCTGGGCGGGCGCGGCGAACCCGGCCGCGAACGCGGGCAGGCTCGCGCTGGGCATTGTCGCGTTCGGACTGGAGTTCTTCGCGGGCATCTACCTGGTCCTGCTCTACGGCAGCTACGTGGTGATCGGCCCGGTGGCGGCCCTCATCGGCGCTGTCATCGCGGTCCGGGCGTACCGCCGATGAGGCCGCCGCCGTCCGCGGTGCTGCTCGACCGGGCGGTCGGGTGGCGCCAGGGCGTGGTGTCCCGGTTGCAGCGGACGCCGCACACACTGTCCGATGTGGACATTCCGGGCTGGGCGGCGATCACCGATCCGGCAGACACCGGCAGCACCTCCGGCGGCGCCGGGTTCGACGCGGAGCAGGCGCGGCTGGCCGCGCTCGCGGAGGCCCTGGAGCGGCACGCGGCCACGCGGTGCCCGATGGAGGCCGCCACCGAGGGACCCCGCTGGTCCGTCGACGAGTTCACCCTGCACTCGGCACAGCAGCGGGCGCGGCCGGGATTCCCGTTCACCGGCTACCCGAAACCCTTGTACACCAACGCTTGGACCCTCCCGCACAACCAACCGGTCCAGGTGCCCGCCGGGCTGGTGTCGCTCGACGGCCGGTTCGGGCTGCCCGCCACCTCGTCGGGTCTGGCCGCGGGGCCCTCGCCCGTGTCGGCGCTGCTGCGGGCCGTGCAGGAGATCGTGGAGCGGGACGCGTTCGCGACGGTGTGGCTGCACGGCCTCGCCCCCGCGCGGGTGCCGCTGCCCGACCGGCTCCTCGACCCCGTGCGCGCGCTCGGCGGCGACATCACCGCGTTCGACCTCACCCCGGCCTACAGCCCGCACCCGGTCGCGGCGGTCGCGGGAACCCTTCCCGTGCAAGGGGAATTGCGGCCCACCCTGGGCCTCGCCTGCCGCGCGACGTGGCGGGAGGCGGTGGCCAAGGCGTGGGTCGAGTGGTGCCAGGGCACGGTGTTCGTCGGCGTGTGGCTGACGAGCGGGGACACCACGCGGTTCCGCCCGGACCAGGTGACCGACTTCGACCGCCACGCCGTGCACTACGCCCGCGCGCTGGACTCGTGGGCCGACCTTCCACTGTGGACCGGAAGCACCGCGCGCCCACCCGCCGACGCGGGCGACCCCGGGCTCGGCGCGTTCGCCACCGCCCTCGACGGAGCCGGAATCCGCTTGGCGTACAAGGATCTGACCACCCCCGAGTTGAGCGCGGTCGGCCTGCACGCGGTGCGCGCCCTGTCCCCCGACCTCACTCCGCTGCACGCCGACCACCGCTGGCCGCACCTCGGCGGGCGCGCGGCCGAACTGTCGTGGCGCTACCCGGACCTGCCCGCCCGCACACCGTTCCCCTCCCCTTTCCCGCATCCCCTCGGCTGAGCCGATGGCCGATTCGTTCGAGCGGTTCTGGACCGCGAGCACGCTCACCTCGTTGACACAGCGCGCCTTCGCCGACCGGCTCGGCGAGCACCGCGCCCCGCCGCGCACCGCCGACCCGTTCGTGCTGCCCGGCGCCCCACACGCCCTGCACCGGCCGGACGACCGGTTGCAGCGGCTGTTCGCCCGCAGACGCAGCGACCGCGACTTCGCCGCCGGGCCGCTGTCCGCTCGCGACCTCGGCGCCGTCCTCGGCGCGCTCGCGGGCACGCGGTCCGGCGGGCGCGCGTATCCTTCCGCGGGCGGGCTGAACGCGGTGCGCGGCTACCCGCTGCTGCTCGACGTCGACCACGCGCTGAGCGGGCGGATCACCCGCTACGACGCGGACCGCCATGCCCTGCAGGACATCGCCGAGTGTCCGAAGTGGACCGACCTCGCCCCGCTGGTCGGCGCGACACCGGACAGCGCGGCACCGCACCTGCTGGTGGTACTGGCGCTGGCCGACGCCGAGCAGTTCGCCAAGTACGGCGAGCGGGCGGGCCGGTTCGGTCTGATCGAGGCCGGTGCGGCGGCGCAGACGCTGGCGCTGCGGGTCGCCGAGCGCGGGCTCGCGGGATTCCTGCTCGGCGGCGCGGCGGACCGGGAATTACTGGGGCTGCTGGGGTTGACAACCGACCGGGTAAGGGTCGCGGCAGTACTCGCGGGTGGCCGCAAACCCAAGCGCCGCCGCGTTTTCGCGCGGTGATCACCGATCGTTCGTCCGAAGTAGTCCGAACGGTGGTGTCCAACCGGGGCCCTGGGGTGCGTAAATGACGGACCGATCTCATGCTTGGTGGGGTCGCCCGAGTCCCAACGTCCCAAGGGAGTGATTCGTGGCCACGTCAACCCTGCGTCGTGCCGCGCGCGGTGCCGTCGCGACGTTCGCCGTCGCCGGTGCCCTGATCGCGGGAGCGGGCTCCGCCTCGGCGGACCTGAGTCCCAGCCAGCTTCGGTCGACCACCGACAGCTACCTGTTCAGCCAGAGCCTGAACACCTTCCAGTCGACCCGCGCGCAGCGCCCGTACGCGAACCAGCTCGACTGGTCCTCCGACGGCTGCTCCAACTCCCCGGACAACCCGTTCGGCTTCAACCTGGTGAAAGCCTGCTACCGGCACGACTTCGGCTACCGCAACTACAAGCGGCAGGGCAGGTTCAACGAGACGACCCGGCTGTCGATCGACAACCGGTTCAAGTCCGACATGTACACCATCTGCTCCGGCAACTGGGTGTGCAACCGCTTCGCGGACGTCTACTACGCGGCCGTCCGCACCTTCGGCGGCGGCTCCTGAACCGGTCCTGAGCCGCTGACGCCGAGGGGCGTACCCGATCTTCGGGTACGCCTCTCGCGGCTGTCCGATGTGGACAATGCGGACAGTCAGTCCTCGTCCTCGCCGTCGTCGGCGCCGACACCGCCGCGCATGGTCCAGATGACGTTCTCCAGCTCGTCGGGCTTGATCAGCACCTCGCGGGCCTTGGAGCCCTCGGACGGCCCGACGACGCCGCGGGTCTCCAGCAGGTCCATGAGCCGCCCCGCCTTGGCGAAACCGACCCGCAGCTTGCGCTGCAGCATCGAGGTCGAGCCGAACTGCGAGGTCACGATCAGCTCGGTGGCCTGCACCAACAGCTCCAGGTCGTCGCCGATGTCGGCGTCGACCTCCTTCTTCTCGGTCGCCTTGGCCGCGGTGACCCCGTCGGTGTAGTCGGGCTGCGCCTGCTCCTTGGTGAACGCGACGACCGCGGCGATCTCCTCGTCGCTGACGTAGGCGCCCTGCACCCGCACCGGCTTCGACGCGCCCATCGGCAGGTAGAGCCCGTCGCCCATGCCGATGAGCTTCTCGGCGCCCGGCTGGTCCAGGATGACCCGCGAGTCGACCAGCGACGACGTGGCGAACGCCAGCCGGGACGGCACGTTGGTCTTGATCAGCCCGGTGACCACGTCCACCGACGGGCGCTGGGTCGCCAGCACCAGGTGGATGCCCGCGGCGCGCGCCTTCTGCGTGATCCGCACGATCGCGTCCTCGACGTCGCGCGGCGCGGTCATCATCAGGTCGGCCAGTTCGTCCACGATCGCCAGGATGTAGGGGTACGGGCGGTATTCGCGCTCGCTGCCCGGCGGCGCGGTGATCTCGCCCGAGCGCACCTTCTTGTTGAAGTCGTCGATGTGCCGGACCCGGTTGGCCTGCATGTCCTGGTAGCGCTGCTCCATCTCCTCGACCAGCCAGGTCAGCGCCGCCGCGGCCTTCTTCGGCTGGGTGATGATCGGCGTGATCAGGTGCGGGATGCCCTCGTACGGCGTCAGCTCCACCATCTTCGGGTCGATCAGGATCATCCGCACCTCGTCCGGCGTCGCGCGGGCGAGCAGCGACACCAGCATCGAGTTGACGAAGCTGGACTTGCCGGACCCGGTGGAGCCCGCGCAGAGCAGGTGCGGCATCTTCGCCAGGTTCGCGGTGATCATGTGGCCCTCGATGTCCTTGCCGAGGCCGACCACCATGGGATGGGTGTCGCGCAGCGCGGTCGAGGACCGCAGCACGTCGCCGAGGCGAACCATCTCGCGGTCGCTGTTGGGCACCTCGATGCCGACCGCGGACTTGCCGGGAATCGGCGCGAGCAGGCGCACGTTGTCGGTGGCCACCGCGTAGGAGATGTTCTTGGTCAGCGCGGTGATCTTCTCGACCTTGACGCCGGGGCCGAGTTCGACCTCGTAGCGGGTCACGGTCGGGCCGCGGGTGAAGCCGGTGACCTGCGCGTCGATCGCGAACTGGTCGAGCACCCCGGTGATCGCCTCGATCATGAGGTCGTTGGCCTTGCTGCGCGCCTTCGGCACGTCGCCGTCGACCAGGATCGACGGGTCGGGCAGCTTGTAGTCGCCGTCGACCACCCGGGTGACCGAGATGGCGTCCTTGGGCTTCTTGGCCTCGGCGGGCGGGTGTTCCTTGACGTTCTCGGGCCGGGTGCGCGGCGGCTTGGCGGGCGCGGGCTCGTCCAGTGGCAGCTCGGGCTGTTCGGCGTCGGCGAGCGTGCCCTGCCTGCGCCGGGGCGACCTGCGCGGCTTCACCGGCTCCTCGGCGGGGACCTCGTCCGCGGGGACCTCGGCGTCGTCGGAGTCCATGCCCAGCTCACGCAGCCGGGTCGGGATCTCGCGGATGCGGGTGCCGGTGAACACGAGGACACCGAAGCCCAGCACCAGGACCAGCACCGGCAGCGCCACCCAGGCCGTGACACCCTTGGCGAGCAGGCCGCCGGAGACGTAGCCGAGCGCGCCGCCCGCGTACATCCGGCCGTCGTTGTCGGTGGGCAGGTCGCTGAACACGTGCAGGATGCCGAGCAGCGCGAGCAGCATCAGCAGCGCGCCGACCACCAGCCGCGGCCGCTTCTCCGGCTGCGAGTCCGACCGCATCAGCGCGACCCCGACGACCAGCAGCAGCAGCGGCAGCGCGACGGTGAGCGCGCCCATGACGGTGCGGACGCCGTACTCCAGCCACCCGCCGACCGGTCCGGCCGCGCGCCACCAGACCGCGGCGCCGAGCACCACCCCCAACGCGACCAGCGCGAAGCCGAGCCCGTCGCGGCGGTGGGCCGGGTCGAGTTCCTTGGTGCGCCCGATCGTGCGGGCCACCGACCCGGCGCCCTTGGCGATCAGTCCCCAGCCCGAGGCCAGCACGCCCTTGCCCTTGGCGGCGGGCTTGCCCTTGGCGGGCGGCCGCTTCACCGGGGTGCGCGCGGCGGGTTTGCGGCCCTTGCCTGAGCTGTTGGAGGTTGTCCGGCTCGCCATAGTCCACACGGTAGTCGGCCCTGCCCTCCCGCCCGTCGGGCCACGCGGGGGTCGCCGACCTGGTCGGCCCCGCGGGCCTGGGGCATGCCATGCTCTCGCCCATGGTTGCGCTGCGCGGCGACGCTGACGAGCCGACACGCCGAAAGGGGACCGCCGCGGACACCCCACTGGTGTGGCGAGTGATGTGTGCCATCGATCGCGCCCTGGTCGGCGGGGTCGGCCGGATCGAGGTCACCGGGTCGTTCCCGGCGGACCTGCGCGGGCGCCCGGTGCTGGTCGCGGCCAACCACGTCGGCATGTTCGACCCGTTCGTGCTGATGTCGGCCTGCCACCGGGTCGGCTTCCTGCCCCGGTTCATGCTCACCGCGGGCCTGCTCGACGCGCCGGTCATCGGCTACTTCCTGCGCAGGAGCGGCCACCTGCGCGTCGACCGCGGCAAGGCGAACGTCGTCGAGGCGTTCGACCGGGCCATCGCCGCCTTGGGGACCGCGCGCGTACCGCTGCTGGTGTACCCGGAGGGCCGGGTCAGCCGGGAGCCCGGACTGTGGCCCGAACGCGGCAAGACCGGCGTGGCCCGGATGGCGCTCGGCGGGTCGGTGCCGGTGGTGACGATCAGCCAGTGGGGGGCGCACGAGGCGGTGTACTGGGGCACGGAGACGGTGTCGGGCTGGCGGGATGTCCTGCCGCTGGTGACGTCGTTCTTCCGCGCGGTGCGGAACCGGCCGGTGTTCCGGGTGCACTTCGGCCCGCGGGTGGACCTGTCGGACCTGTCACCGTCGACACCGGGCGACGCGATGCGGGCGCACTCGCGGATCATGCAGGCCATCACCGACAACCTGGTCGCCTTGCGCGTCGATGAACCCGACACCCCCAAGTTCCACGACCCGACCCGGCCGTGCGACACCAAGAGCCCCTGGCGCCCCCGCCCCTGACTGGGAACGCCGGCTCTTGACCGCTTCAGAACGTCGTGGTGACTACCAGGGTGCGGAGTTGGGCGTGACCAACGCTCCCTTCGAGACGATCGCCGACTTCCGCGACATCGAATCGCCCAACCACTACGCGGTGGCGGGCGACGCCGCGCCGGCGGGGCTGCGGGCGATGGGCCGGGACAACGCGCGCACGCCCATGCAGTGGGACGCCTCGCCAACTACCCGCTGGAGCGCTCACTGACCCTGCGCCCTGGGAGACCCCGCGCCTGCCGCCGCTAACCATCGGTCCGGCAAACGTCCTACCATCCAACCGATTCCTGAACTTGTCGGACCGATGGGACATACTGAGCACCGTGACTACCGAACTCGTCAAGCCGGTTACGCCGCCGCGGTCCCACCGCGGTCGCGGCACCGCGTACATCGTGCTGGCCTCCGCGGCCTTCGGAAGTTCGGGACCCCTCGCCAAACCGGCCATGCAGGCCGGGCTCACCCCGGAACAGGTCGCGACCGGCCGCGTCGGGCTCGCGGCGGCCGTCCTGCTCGTCGGGGTTGTCCTGATCAAGCCCGCCGTGCTGCGCGTGCGGCGCGACCAGTGGCGGCTGCTCGTCGCCTACGGCCTGGTCGGCGTCGCGGCGGTGCAGGTGTTGTTCTTCGTCGCGGTGTCTCGGCTGCCGGTGGGCATCGCGATGCTGCTGGAGTACACCTCGCCTATCCTGGTGGCGCTGTGGGTGCGCTTCGTCCGGCACGTGCGGCTGCCCGCGCTGTCCTGGGCGGGCACGGTGCTCGCGCTCGCGGGCCTGGCGATGGTCGCGCAGGTCTGGGAGGGCCTGCGGCTCGACGCTATCGGCCTGCTCGCGGGCATCGGCGCCGCGTTGTGCTCGGCGACCTACTACCTGCTCGGCGAGCGCGGCGCGAGCGAGCACCACCCGATCGGGATGGTCACCTGGGGCATGGTGATCGGCGCGCTCGGCGTGTTCGTCGTCGCACCGCCGTGGACGCTGCCCGCGGCGGTGCTCACCGCGCCCGCGGAGTTCGGGCCGTGGCAGCCGCCGGTGTGGGTGCTGCTGATCGTGGTCGCGCTCGTCAGCACGGCGCTGGCCTACTCGCTGAGCATCACCTCGCTGCGCTACCTGCCGTCCACAGTGGCCAGTGTGCTGGCCTTGACCGAGCCCATCGTGGCCACCGTGCTGGCGTGGCTCGCGCTCGGCGAAACCCTGTCCCCGGTGCAGATCGCGGGCATGGCGATCCTGTTGTCCGGCGCGGCCCTGGTGCAGCTCGCCACGCGCGGGCCGGTCACCCCGGCGGAGCCGATGCCGGGTGACCCGGTGGGGTGAACCTCGCCCGCCCCCGGAACCCGATTCCGTAAAGGACCGTTTACCTAACGCGACACATCGTGGTCGATCAGTCACCATGTGTGCATCGCGCTGGTTCAGGTGACGGTGCGACGGCGCGCCAGAACCCCAGTCCCGATCCCCGGAGGTTCCGATGAGCGCACCCGCCCACGCACCACCCCGGCCGCGGCGGTGGCTCGCCGAGGACGCCCGACACGACGTTCCCGCCTCGCTCGTCGTCTTCCTCGTCGCGGTCCCGCTGTCGCTCGGCATCGCCGCCGCGTCCGGCGCGCCGGTCCTCGCCGGGCTGATCGCGGCTGTCGTCGGCGGCGTGGTCGCCGGCGTGCTCGGCGGCTCTCCGTTGCAGGTCAGCGGCCCGGCGGCCGGGCTGACGGTGGTCGTCGCGGAGCTGATCACCCAGTTCGGCTGGACCGTGACCTGCGCGATCACCGTGTGCGCGGGCGTGCTCCAAATCGCGCTCGGCGCCTGCCGGATCGGCCGCGCGGCGCTCGCCGTCTCCCCCACCGTCGTGCACGCCATGCTCGCGGGCATCGGCGTCACCATCGTCCTGGGCCAGGTGCACGTGCTGCTCGGCGGCGCGGCCGGGGCCACCGCCTGGGCGAACGTGCGCGACCTGCCAGGGCAGGTGCTCGGCCTGCACGGACCCGCCGTGCTGGTCGGCCTGCTGGTGATCGTGCTGCTGCTGGTGTGGCGCAGGCTGCCCGCCCGGCTGCGCGCGGTGCCCGGGCCGCTGGTCGCGATCGTGCTGGCCACGGTCGCCACCGTGGTGATCCCGCTCGACGTGGCCCGAGTGCGGCTGCCCGAGTCGCCGCTGTCGGCCATCCACCTGCCGGACCTGCCGACCGGCGACTGGTTCGCGTTCGCGGTCGGCGTACTGACGGTGACACTTGTCGCGAGCGTGGAGAGCCTGCTGTCGGCCGTCTCCGTCGACAGGCTGCGCCCGGGCCACCGCACCGACTTCAACCGGGAGCTGGTCGGCCAGGGCAGCGCCAACATCGCGTCCGGCCTGCTCGGCGGCCTGCCGATCACCGGGGTAATCGTGCGCGGCTCGACCAACGTGCGCGCGGGCGCGCGGACCCGCGCGTCGACCGTGCTGCACGGGCTGTGGGTGCTGCTGTTCACGGTGTTGTTGGTCGGGCTGGTGGAGAGCGTCCCACTGGCGGCGCTGGCCGGTCTGCTGATCGTCATCGGGCTCAAGCTGGTCAACCCCGCCGACATCGGCGCGGCTCGGCGGCACGGCGAGCTGCCGGTCTACCTGGTCACGGTGGTCGGCGTGGTCGCGCTGAACCTGCTGGAAGGCGTGCTGATCGGGCTGGCGGCGGCCCTGCTCGGCACGCTGCGCCGGGTCGTGTGGGCGCGGGTGCGCGTCGAGCCCGGCGCCGACGGTACGTGCGCGGTGGTCGTCGAGGGCAAGCTGAGCTTCCTGTCGGTGCCGCGGCTGTCCCGGGTGCTCGCGCAGGTGCCTGACGGCAGCGAGGTGCGCCTGGAACTGGTGGTCGACTACCTCGACCACGCCGCCTTCGAGCACCTGTCCGGTTGGCGGCGCCAACACGAGCACACCGGCGGCACGGTCGTGGTGGACGAGATCGGCGCGGGCCCCGGGCGGCTCTGGTTCTCGCCGTGGTCGCACTGGCAGGACGAGCCCGTCATCCCGCGGCAGTCCCGCGGCGAGGACCACGGGCGACCGCCGGTCGCGGGTGCCGGCGAGGATCACCGGCGCGGCGCGCCCATGCCGCGCCCGCGACTGCGCGGGCTCGCCACCGCGCAGCACCCGCACGCCCTGTTCCTGACCTGCGCCGACGCCCGGATCATGCCGAACGTGATCACCACCTCGGGCCCCGGCGATCTGTTCACCGTGCGCAACGTCGGCAACCTCGTCCCCGACCCGCGCGAGTCGGGCGACCTGTCGGTGCACGCGGGCGTGCAGTACGCCGTCGACCACCTGCGGGTGCCGACCCTGATGGTCTGCGGCCACTCCAACTGCGGCGCGATGACCGCCCTGCTGGCAGACCGCGGCACCGACGACCCGGTGGGCCGCTGGCTGCGCTGGGCCACCCCCACCCTCGACGCCTGGCGGTCAGGTCACCCGCTGGGCACGCGGGCCGCCGCCGAGGGCTGGGCGGAGGTCGACCAACTCGCCATGGTCAACGTCGCCGTCCAACTCGACGCCCTGCGAAAGATCCCGTCGGTCGACGTGAGCGTGCGGCTGGTCGGCCTGTTCTTCGACATCGCGACCGGCACCCTGCAGATGCTCGACGAGACCGCCGAACACTTCGCACCGATGCCCGGCAAGGACGCGGCCGAAGGTCAGACCGGGATCACCGTGGGCACGATCATCGGCCGCCTGCGGTAGGTGTCGGCCACCCAGCGGCCCACCACGCGGCGGACGGACTGGGCTATGCGGTGCGGGTCGACGATGCCTTCGGACTCGGTGTGCGACAGCTCCATCTCCACCAGCGACACCACCCCGTCGAGGGCCTTCGGGTCGTCGGAGAAGCCGCGGCCGGACACTGTGGGCGCGGACACCGCACGGCCGGTGGTGGAGTCGACCACGACGGTGATGGAGATGAAACCGCCCTCTCCCAACACAAGCCGATCGGACAAAGTGGACTCGCCGACGTCGCCGACGGACAGACCGTCCACATAGACGTGTCCGACCTCGACGCGGCCGGAGATCTCGGCGCGGCCGTCGATCATGTCGACCACGACGCCGTCCTCGGCGATCACCACGCGGTCGGCGGGCACGCCGGTCTGCACGGCCAGCGCGGCGTTCGCCCGCAGGTGGCGCCATTCGCCGTGCACGGGCATGACGTTGCTGGGGCGCACGGCGTTGTAGAGGAACAGGAGTTCGCCCGCGGGCGCGTGGCCGGAGACGTGCACCTTCGCGTTGCCCTGGTGCACCACGTGCGCGCCGAGCCGCACCAGGCCGTTGACGACGCCGAACACCGCGTTCTCGTTGCCCGGGATGAGCGAGCTGGCCAGGATCACTGTGTCGCCCGCGCGGATGGATATCTGCCGGTGCTCGCCGCGCGCCATGCGGGAGAGCGCCGAGAGGGGCTCGCCTTGCGAACCGGTGGAGACGAACAGCACCTCGTCGCCGCGCATGGCCATGGCCTCGTCGAGGTTGACGAGCAGCTTCGGCGGCACGTTGAGCAGGCCCAAGTCGGCCGCGATGCCCATGTTGCGCACCATGGACCGGCCCACCAGCGCGACCCGCCTGCCGTGTTCGACGGCGACGTCGAGCACCTGTTGCACGCGGTGCACGTGGCTGGCGAAGCAGGCCACGATGACCCGCTGCTCGGCGCGCGCGATGACGCCGTCGATCACCGGGCCGATCTCGCGCTCGGAGATGACGAACCCGGGCACCTCGGCGTTGGTGGAGTCGACCAGGAACAGGTCCACGCCCTCGTCGCCCAGGCGGGAGAAGCCCGCGAGGTCGGTCAGCCTGCCGTCGAGCGGGAGCTGGTCGAGCTTGATGTCGCCGGTGTGCAGCACGACGCCCGCCGGCGTGCGAATGGCGACGGCGAGCGCGTCGGGGATGGAGTGGTTGACCGCGAAGAACTCGCAGTCGAACTCCCCGTACGCGCAGGTCTCGCCTTCCTTGACCTCGCGCAGCACCGGGTTGAGCCGGTGCTCCTTGCACTTGGCGGCGACCAGCGCGAGGGTGAACCGCGACCCCACCACGGGCAGGTCGGGCCGCAGCCGCAGCAGGAACGGCACGGCGCCGATGTGGTCCTCGTGGCCGTGGGTGAGCACGAGCGCGTCGATCTGGTGCAGCCGGTCCTCGATGGCCCGGAAGTCGGGCAGGATCAGGTCGACGCCGGGCTGCTGGTCCTCGGGGAAGAGCACGCCGCAGTCGACGATGAGCAGCCGCCCGCCGAACTCGAAGACCGTCATGTTGCGGCCGATCTCCCCGATCCCGCCGAGCGCGACGACGCGCAGGCCGCCGTCGGGCAACGGGGGCGGCTGGGTGGTTGTCCGCTTACCCGACGAGGGCATTTCGCTCACTGGTGAACCGTCCCGGTGCTGGTTTGGGTTGTCATGGTGATGTAGGCGGCGTTCGCGTCGACATGGGCCACGCGCGCGGTCGCCGGGTCGGACGAGTGCGCGTCGACGGCCTGCGCGAGCGGCACGCCCGCCTCCAGAAGGTCGCCCGCGATGACCCGGATCTGCTCGGCGGTGGCGGGCGGCAGCGGCAGCCGCGGGTCGCCCGCGTCGTGGCCGCACAACCGAAGTGCGGCCTTGCCGAAGATCACGCCGCCGACCCGGCTGAACGCGCGCAGGACCGGCAGCAGTCCATTGTGGATCTCGCGGGCGCGGGCGACTTCGCCGTTCTCGTAACTGTCCATCATGGACCGAAGGTGATCGGCGACGACGTGCCCGATGACGCTGACGAAGCCGACGCCGCCGACGGAGAGCCACGGCAGGTTCAGCGCGTCGTCGCCGGAGTAGTAGGCCAGGTCGGTGCTGGCGAGGACCTGGCTGCCGGCGAGCAGGTCGCCCTTGGCGTCCTTGACGGCCACGATGCGGGGGTGTTCGGCGAGCCTGCGCAGCGTGTCGACCTCGATGGGCACGACCGAGCGCGACGGGATGTCGTAGAGCATCACCGGCAGGCCGGTGGCGTCGGCGACGGCCCGGAAGTGTGCGAGCAGCCCGGCCTGCGGGGGCCGCGAGTAGTACGGGGTGACCACGAGCAGGCCGTGCGCGCCCGCCCGCTCGGCGTCGCGGGCCAGGCGCACCGAGTGCGCGGTGTCGTACGTGCCGACCGCCGCGACCACCGTGGCCCGGTCGCCCACCGCGGCCACCACCGCCCGGACGAGGTCAGCCTTCTCCTGGTCGGAGGTGGTCGGCGATTCGCCGGTCGTGCCGCTGACGACCAGGCCGTCGTTGCCCTGCTCGACGAGGTACTGGGCGAGGGCCTGCGCGCGGTCGAGATCGACCGCCCCGGCGGCGTCGAACGGGCTGACCATGGCGGTGAGCACCCGGCCGAACGGTCTGCCCGGGGCGGCGGTGGGACATGCGGTCATGGTGCTGACGCTACCCGTTGGCCGCCTCCGTGACGCTCGCCACCTGCGGTTCGGCGCGTTCGGACCTGCCGGGAACACCCGGACGCTACCGTTTCGGCATGGCCGAACCGATCTTCGAAACCGAGCCGCCCGGCGACGAGGACCCCTGGCGGATCCGCGTGCTGCGCGGCGCCCCGGCGGGCGAGAGCGACGTGCGCATCGTGTTCCGCAACCCCGGCGGCCTGCGCGGGATGCTCCCGGTGCGCCGCTCGCGGGCCGAGGTGGCCGTCAAGACGTGGATGGCCGACGCGGTGAAGCACGAGCGGGAGCTGACCCTGGCCGAGGCCGCCCATTACCTCGACCAGACGGCCAAACAAGCCACCGCCAACGACACGGAGTCCGTACGCCGAGCGCACGCGATCGACCTCGACTGCCCGAACTGCCTGCGCAAGCGGCGCTACCACGGTGAGATCGGCATCCTGCTCGGCGAGAAAGGGCTGATGGGCGGGGTGGTGGAGTCCTCGATGCGCCCCTGGGTCCAACACGCCTACGTGTGTCAGGGGTGCGGCTCGACCCTGTTCTTCGCCGACGGATATCTGAAGCACCCGCTGCCGGGTACTAAACGCCGCGGCTGAGCCCCCGCACGACACCGATCGACGCCTGACCACCCTCGAAGTCCACACGGGACTCGTTCCGGCCGTAACCGAACAGCAACAGCTCCCCTGGCTCAGCCACGATGGTGACCGTGTCCGGGCCGCGCTTCGCGGTGATCTCCTTGCCCGCCACCGTGCGCAACACCACACCGACCGGGCTCTTGCGGAACAGCAGCCGCGCCGCCCGGCCGATGGTCGTCCACAGTGCACTGTCGCGAGTGGCGTCCGCCGGGCGTGGCTCCCAGCCGGGGGCGGCGCGGCGGACGTCCTCGTGGTGGATGAAGAACTCCGGGGTGTTGATCAGGTCGTCGACGAAGCCGAGGGTGTAGGGGGAGATCAGCGGCGGGCCGCCGCGCACCAGGTCGACCAGCTCGGGCCACGGCTTGGCGGCGTAGCCGTCCTGCGCGCGCCGCAGGTAGCCCTCCATCGGCTTGAACGCGAGGCCGGGGACCGCGTCAAGCCTGCGCTCGCGGACGACGAGGTGCGCCGCGAGGTCGCGGGTCGTCCAGTCGCCGCACAGGGTGGGGGCGTCCGGTCCGACCTCGGTGAACAGGTCGCTGAGCCGCGCGCGTTCGTCCTTGGCCACACTCATGGCGGCAACCGTACCGGGCGGTAGCTCACTTGGATGCGGCGACCTGGGACTGGGTGAGCAGGGCGCCGTCCTTGCGGGTGAGCACGCAGAACACGGTGCGGTCGCCGCCGTCGCTGGACTCGGCCTCCCAGGTCTGCTGGGACGGCAGGAGGACCGCGTAGGTGAGCAGGTTCTTGTTCTCGCCGCTCTTGACCCGGTCCGTGCCGAACAGCCACGCGCAGTAGCTGTCGCCGAGGGTTTCCAGTTCAGGGCGCAGGTAGGCCCACTTGGTGGACGAGTTCATCGGCTCGATGTAGCCGTAGACCTGGAAGTCGAACGGCTTGCGGCAGTCGGTGCCGTTGTCGAAGGCGGCGTCGATCTGCAACCTGCCCTGGCCGCAGTAGCCGTCGGACACGCCGAATTCGCGGATGTCGCCGCCCGAACCGTAGGTGTACCTCTTGGCCGCGACCGTCTCGCTGCCCGCGCCGGTCGACGTGATGCCCTTGTGCAGGAAGAACCCGCCGACGCCCGCACCCACGGCGAGGACGGCGGCCAGGACGAGCGCGACAGTCCGGTTGACGCCCTTCGTCCCGGGTGCAGGCACCGCGTGGGTGGGGTTCTGGTGCGGGTAGTACGCGGTGGCCAGGTTGCCCATGGCGGTGGGGCCGGTCGGCGGGCCCGACTGCACGTGCGGCAGCAGGCCGCGGACCTGCGCCGCGGTGAGCCGGGCCTGCGGCGTAGTGATCATCAGGCCGGTGATCACCGAGGCCAGGGCGCCCTGCGCGCGGGTCAGGTAGGGCACCTCGCTGAGAATCGAGTGCATGGTGGCCGCCGTGGTGGTGCGCTCGAACGGCGAGTAGCCCTCGATGGCGAAGAACAGCACCGCACCCAGCGCCCACAGGTCCGAACCGGACCCGGCCTCCTCGCCGCGGATGCGTTCGGGCGCCATGTAGGTCGGCGAGCCGATGAGCATGCCGCTGCTGGTGAGCCGCGGGTCGTCGAGAGACTGGGCGATGCCGAAGTCGGTGAGCTTCGCGCGGCCGTTCGCGGCGAGCATGATGTTGCTCGGCTTGACGTCGCGGTGCACGATCCCGGCCTGGTGCGCCGACTCCAGCGCGGAGAGCAACTGCTCGGCGAGCTTGGCCACCTGGTCGGCGGGCAGCGGGCCGCGCTCACGGACCACATCGGACAGTGTCGGCGCCTGGATCAGCTCCATCACGATGTAGGTGGCGCCGGACTCCTGCACCACGTCGTACACCGTGACCACGGCCGGGTCGTTGAGCCTGCCCGCGGTGCGCGCCTCGCGCAGCACGCGCTCCTCGAAGACCTGCCGCTCGCTCGTGGGCACACCCTCGGGCAGGTGCAGCTCCTTGATCGCGACGTGCCGCCCGATCATCTTGTCCTCGGCCAGCCAGACCACGCCCATGCCGCCGCGGCCGAGCTCGTTGAGGATGGCGTAGCGTCCCGCGACCACTCGGGGTCCGTGCGCCACGGTGGGTCCGTGCTCCGACACCGTCTACCTCCTCCAGCCGCCGGAATCCTAGTGGTACCCCGTCGGATCGGCTGGCGTTCCGCTCATTCAGTCGCCGCTGGTGGGTACTTCGTGTCCGGCCTCGCGCAGCGCGGCGACCGCCCGGCCCAGATCGGCGTCGTGCACCAGGATGTGGTCGGTGTCGAAGGTGGACACCGCGAACAGCGGCACCCCCGCCGCGGCGAGCGATCCAGCCAGCGAGGCGATGACGCCGGTCAGGCTGAACGCCAGCGGTCCGCGCACGGTGAGCACGCGCCATCCTGCGTCGGTCTGCCCGCCCGCGGGGGCGTGCCCGGCGGGCGAGATCACCGACACCTCGTCGGGCGTGCTGGTGACCGAGACCAGCCCCGGCAGGGTGAACAGGTCGGGCGACACGGCCGTCCCGGCGGGGAGCCGGGACACGGCGTAGTCGCCGTCGATGACGTCGACGACGAGTCGTTTCACGCGCCTCAGCCCTCGGCCACGAGCGGGCTGGAGGCGACCTCGGTGCCGTCGGCCAGCGCGGAGATGGTGAAGTCGGCGAACACGTTCGCCGCCGCCTTCTGCAACTGGCGCAGGCATTCCACGGCCAGCCCGCGGATCTCCACGTCGGCGTGCTCGGTGGCGCGCATGGCGATGAAGTGGCGCCAGGCCCGGTAGTTGCCGGTGACCACGATGCGCGTCTCGGTGGCGTTGGGCAGGATCGCGCGGGCGGCCTGGCGGGCCTGCTTCTTGCGCAGCGTCGCGCTGGGCACGTCGGCGAACTTCTCCTCCAGCCCGGCCAGCAGCTCGTTGTAGGCGTCCTGGCTGGCCTGCGCGGCGGCGAGGAACTTGGCGTGCAGCACGGGATCGTCGGCGATGACGTCCGGCTCGACCATCGACGCCGACTTCTCGGGCACGTAGCGCTGGGAGAGCTGCGAGTAGGAGAAGTGCCGGTGGCGGATCAGCTCGTGGGTGAGCGAGCGGGAGACGCCGGTGAGGTAGAAGGTCACGCTGCCGTGCTCCAGCACGGACAGGTGGCCGACCTCGATGATGTGGTTGATGTAGCCGGCGTTGGTCGCGGTCGCCGGGTTCGGCTTCTTCCAGGACTGGTAGCACGCGCGGCCCGCGAACTCGGCCAGCGCCTCGCCGCCGTCCGCGTCGGTCGACCACGGCACGTCCGACGGCGCGAAGAACTCCGTTTTCGCGATGAGCAGCACCTTCGGCGACACCGTCTCGGTCACGTACCCGTCCTTTGCCTCGCTGACCCGATCCGGCGGTCAGCCTAACCCCCTGGACAGCAGGGCGTCCGCCAGCGTCGTGCGGGCGCTGAGCACCCGCTTTCCCTGTCGGTGACTGGTCACCAGACCGGCGGCGCGCAGCGCGGCGAGGTGCTGCGACGCGCCGCCCGCGGACATCCCGGTGCGGCGCGCGAGTTCGGTGGTGGACGTCGGGGTGTCCATCTCGGCGAGCAGCCGGGCGCGCGACCGGCCGAGGACCGCGCTCAGCGGGTCGGTCGGGTCCGGCGGGTCGGCCCACAGGGTCGCGATACCGCGCGCCGGGTAGGCGAGCTGCGGCGACTCGCCCGCCGACACGCTCAGGACGGACGGCCATACGAAGACCGAGGGCACGAGGACCAGTCCCGACCCGTCCGGCACCTGCGCGGCGGTGCAGTGGCGCTGGGCGATCGAGAGGGTGTCGCCGTCCCAGTGGACGGTGTCGTGCAGGTCGTTGAGCAGCTCGCCGGCGCCGTTCTCCGCGAGCAGCCGGGACCCGCGGAACACCTCGGCGTCGAGCAGGGCCACGATCCGCGGCCAGTCGTCGGCCAGGGCCGACTCCCAGTACGCCGCGATCTCGTCTGCCAGCAGGCGCAGACCGGCCTCGGGGTCCGCGTAGAGGTCGCCGACGAGCGGCGAGCCGTAGAGGTCGAGGTGAGCGCGGACGACGTCGGGCGCGGTGGCGGTCAGCACGGCCAACTCGGCGTCGAGGTCGGGGGTGAGGCCCAGCGGCGGCGGGGTGAGGAAGTCCGGCAGGTAGTCGGGCGCGGGCGGGATGAGGTTCCAGAGCAGAGAGTTTCCACCCGCGACTCGGGGACGCACACGGTTCACCCAGGAGGAGTGCATGACGTGGGTGCCCGCGCCGCGCAGCACCCGGACACTGGCGACAACCTCCCACAGGCACGAGACCGCGAAGCGGATGCGCGCGACACCGCCCGCCGAGAACCCGATCGCCACCACGAGAGCGTCCTTGCTTTAGCTGGACCTGAAACGATAGGTACCGGCGAACCGGTCGCGCATCATGGCGGTCATGACCACCACGCCCGCCGCGCCGAGTCGCGCGATCGCCGTCTTCGGCGCGTACGGCCACACCGCCGGTTTCGTCGTCGCCGAGCTGCTCGACCGCGGGTGGACGCCCATTCTCGCTGGTCGGGATGAGGCGAAGCTGCGTCGAGCGCACCCCGGCCGCGAGGTCCGCGTCGCGTCGGCCGACGATCCTGAGTCCCTCGACAACGCGCTTGCCGGGGCCGCCGCGGTCATCAACTGCGCTGGACCGTTCGCGGACACGACACCCGCGGTGGTCGAGGCCGCGTTCCGCGCGGGCATCCACTATCTGGATGTGACCGGCGAGTCCCTGGTCGCGATCGACACCTTCGAGCGGTACGCGGCCCGCGCGCGGGACGCGGGACTCGTTGTCGCGCCGTCGATGGGGTTCTTCGGCGCGCTGGGGGACCTCTTGGCCACGGCTGCCATGGGAACCTGGGCGTCGGCCGACGACATCACCGTCGCCGTCGCCCTCGACAGTTGGCTGCCGACACGGGGAACGCGGCTGGCGGGGCAGCGCCGGGCGGGCAGGCGGGTCGTCTTCGCGAACGGGCGGCTGGTGGTGCGCTCCGGCGAGTCCTCGCCGCCCCACACGACCTGGGAGTTCCCGGCGCCGGTCGGCGCGCAGGACGTCGTCGGCGAACTGTCCACTGTGGACGTGGTCACCATCGCGCGGCACCTCCGCGTGCGAGACATCCACGCCTACCTCAACGTCGCGCCGATCAGGGATCTGAGCGATCCCGCCACCCCGGGTCCCACAGCCGCCGACGACAGTGGCCGCTCGGCGCAGACGTTCCTGGTGGAGGTGGTCGCCCGCCGCGGCGACGAGCGGCGCGGCATGACCGCGCGGGGCCGCGACATCTACGCGATCACGGCCCCGATCGTGGTCGAGGCGGCCGAACGGCTGGTCGAAGGCCGGTTCACGGCCCCCGGTGTGGCCGCCGCGGGCGAACTGTTCGACGCCGACGACTTCCTGCGGACACTGTCCGAGAAGCACCTCACCGTCGACACTCGCACACCGGGTGCCGTCTAAACCGTCAGCTACGTCAAGGTGCCCGTGACCAGGGCCGAACCAGAACCCGTCCGGCCGCGCACGCGCAGGCTGGGCGGCGCGACTGGCCGCTCGTCCGACAGGGGCAGCTCGCTGCGGGCATCGCCGCAGCCCGAGGAGAGGTCGATCTCGGCGGGGGAACCCGCGCGGACGCCGACCTTCACCGTGCCGGAGCCCGTGGTGAGGTCGAGCTTGCCGAAGACCGCGTCGGCGATGGTGACGTCGCCGGTTCCGGTGCGGACCATGACGTCGCCCGACACCACGCCCAGCCAGACGTCGCCGCTGCCGGTGACGATCGACGCGGCGCCCTCGACCTCGGCGGCGGACACGTCGCCGCCGCCCGTGCGGACGCGCAGGCCGGCGGGTGCGGGGCCGACGCGAACCTGGCCGGTGCCGGTGGTCACCTGGACAGCGCCCTCGGCACCCTCGACGGTCACCTCGCCCGACCCCGTGAGCACGTCGACCCGGCCCGCGGTGCCGGTCGTGGCGACCGCGGCGGCACCGGTGCGGGCCGACACCTGCGACCCGTGCGGCGCGCGGACCGTCACCGCGATGGGCACGTTGCGAAGCTGCATCGCCTTGGGCGACCGCACGACGAGCCTGCCGTCGGCGAACTCGACGCGGGTCTGGCGCACGGCCTCGCTCGCCGGGTCGGCCGCGCCCTGCTCGCCGAGTTGGCCGCTGAACCAGGTCACCAGGTTGGAGATGCCGTCCATCCACGGGCTGGCGCTGTCGGGCGCGTGGCGCACCTCGACCGCCACCCCCGGCTCGTCTACCAGGTGCACGTCGATGCGGCCGGAGCCGGTCAGCACGCTGATCTCGATCGGGTGGTCGGCGTCGAAGCTCTGGTTGCGCACCACTGCGGACGGCTCGCTCATCCCTCGTACCACCCGCGCACTCGCGAACCCCGGTCGGAGTCCGACGACGAGGACGACGCCTCCGAGGACGCCGACCCGGACGACGAACCGCCCCAGCCCTTGCCGTGGCTGCCCAGCGCGCCCTGCACGGCCTGCTGCACGAACGTGTTGAGCGAGACCCCCTGCGACGACGCGGCGCGCTCGGCCTTCGCCTTGAGCTCCTCGAACAGCCGCAGCGTCATCCGACTCATGTCGCCCGCGTCGCCGTGGGGCGGCGGGGGTGGCGGAGGCGGCGTGGGCTCCTCGGCGGCCCTGCCTGCCGTACCGGTGACCACCACGCGGACGTCGCGGCCGTCGAGACGGACGTCGACCACGTGATCGGGCAGCGTCGCGGTGATCTCGGCGGCGAGGTCGGCCAGCGCGTTCATGATCGCCAGCCGGGCGGCGGGCTCCACGGCGACGGCCAGCACGGCCGCCGCGCGACGGGTGTTCTCGTCGCCCGCGGAGGCGGTTGTCGTCAGGTCTTCACGCAATGACGTGATGTACGGGCTCAGGTCCATGACACCACCATGACATCGATCGCGACATCATTCAAGGAATCCATGACACCAAGTGCTGTCACAAGTCGACACAAGCGCCGTCATTCGTGCTGTCACCTGTGCTGTCACACGGCTGCGCCCAAGGCTCCGGCCAGATCACCCCGCTCCCCCACGTGCACGCCGTCCAGCTCCAGCCAGGACGCCATCGTGCGCAGCTCGGCCCCCAGCTCGGCCACCACCCGAGCGGTGTCCACACCCGACTCGGCGAACGCCCCCCGCACCCGCAGCACCCCGGCCGCGCGGTCGGCCTTGAGGTCGACCCGGGCCACCAGGTCGCCGTCGAGCAGGAACGGGAAGACGTAGTAGCCGTAGGTCCGCTTGGGTTCGGGGACGTAGATCTCGATCCGGTAGCG
Source organism: Actinokineospora sp. (assembly GCF_052390155.1). Taxonomy (NCBI): domain Bacteria; kingdom Bacillati; phylum Actinomycetota; class Actinomycetes; order Pseudonocardiales; family Pseudonocardiaceae; genus Actinokineospora; species Actinokineospora sp. Next base: position 135,236 of record NZ_JBQTHF010000060.1, read on the forward strand.
GAAGTCGAAGATCCGCTCGGTGCGGTCGCGCTCCCAGATCAGCGGGTCGAACGGGCACAGCAGCGCCCGGCAGGCGACCTTGCGCGGGGTGCGCGCGTCGACATGGCGGTACGCGGGATGGCGCCAACCCGCCACCGTGACGGCGTCCAGCAGTCCCTCCTCGACCAGCTCGGCGACCGCCCGCTGGGAGCGGGCGGGCTCCAGCCGGTAGTAGTCGCGCAGGTCTTTCTCGGTGCCGACACCGTGCGCGACGGCGGCGCGCAGCGTCAACTGGCGGGCGGCCTCATCGTCGTCCACGGGCGGCGCGTTGTACACCTCGGGCGGCAGGACGCGCTCGGGGAGGTCGTAGAGGCGCTGGAAGCCGCGCCGGGTGCCCGTTGTCAGCTCGCCGACGGCGAACAGCCACTCGCAGGCGTGTTTGACGTCCGAGCGGTTCCACCAGCCGCCCGCGGCCTTGGGCGCGCGGGGGCCGCCGAGCGCGGTCTCCAGGGCGCCCGCGCCGACCGGGCCGAGGTCTTTCACAGTCGCCAACACGTCGTCCAGCAGGCCGGGCGAACGTTCGGCGAGGGCGCGGAGGTGGTGGACGTAGCGGTGTTCGTAGCGCCGCATGCGCCACCGCAGCAGCGGCCAGTCGGCCACCGGGATGAGGCTCGCCTCGTGCGCCCAGTATTCGACCAGCAGCCGGGGCCTGCGGGCGCTGGACGACCAGGCCGCGTCGTCCACCAGGGCCGGGTCGTACGGTCCGAGGCGGGAGAACACCGGCATGTAGTGCGCCCGCACGGCCACGTTCACCGAGTCGAGCTGGAGCAACTGGACGCGCGAGAGCACCCGCTGCAGGTGCCTGCGCGAGGGCGCGCCAGTGGGCCGCGCGTCGGCGAACCCCTGGGCGGCCAGGGCGGTCCGACGCGCGGCGGCGGCTGTGATGATCTCGGTCATCGGTGTACCTCGCACGGTTCCGGGATACTGCCAGGACCCACCGACAATTCCGGCGCGGGCCGCCGCTCCGCGCGCACGACCAGCACCACCGCGACCAACACGATGGCCCCGCCCGCGAACTGCGCCACGCCGAACCGCTCCCCCGCGAACGCGACGCCGAGCAGCACCGCGATGACCGGGTTGACGTAGGCGTACGTCGCGACCGTGGACACCGGCAGCCTGCCCAGCACGTACACGTACGAGCTGAACGCGAGCAGCGACCCGGCGATCACCAGGTAGCCCCACGCCCACCACGAGGTCGTGGTGATCGCGCCGACGTCGAGCCGCTCGCCCGCGACCAACCCGGCGACCGTGAGCGCGAGACCGCCCGCCAGCATCTCGACGGCGGCCAGCGCGAACGGGTTGGCGGGCACCGGCAGCCGCGTGCTCAACACGGTGCCGACAGACCAGCCCAGCGCCGCCAGCAGCACCAGCCACGGCCCGAACCACGCCGCCCCCTGCGCGCCCGCCACCGGCCCGCCCAGCACCAGCACCGCCAGCCCGACCAGCCCGACCGCGACGCCGGCGAAGGTGACCTTCGAGGGCCGTTCGCCCAGCATCCGACGCAGTACGGCGACGTAGAACGGGACCGACGCCACCAGCAGCGCCGCCAGCCCCGACGCGACGTGCTGCTCGGCCACGACCACCAGCCCGTTGCCGAACGCGGGCAGCAGCAGCCCGAGGGCGACGGCCGAGCCGAACTGGGCACGGGTCATCCGCAGCGCCTTGGTCCCCGCGACGAGCGCGACGATCGGCGCGAGGATGGCGCCCGCGAGCAGGAAGCGGAGACCGCCGGACAGCAGCGGCGGGATGGACTCGACGGTGAAGCGAATGGCGAGGTACGTGGAGCCCCACACCACGTACACGACGCCCAGGGCGGCCCAGGCGAGCCAGGTTCGGGACAACATGGCGACAGCCTCGCACGAACCACCGACAATCCGATGCTGGTTATCCAATGCCCGGCGGGCACGCACCGTCGCCGTGGCTAACCTGAAGGTCACCGAGCGAAGGGAGTCCGCTGTGGACCCGGCGATCGAGGGCAGCGCGTCCCCGCACTTCCCCACCCACGACATCGAGCGCGGCCGAGACGGCGTGGCCCGCTACCGGGGACTGCGCGACTCGATCGTCGCCGAACTCGACGCGGCGGTGGCGGGCGCGCGGACCGAGACGGCGCTGATCGACCAGGACGACCGCGCCATCACCTACGGGCACCTGTGGGACCGCGCCACGGCAGCGGCGGCGGGTCTCCACGCGGCGGGCGTTCGGCGCGGGGACCGGGTCGCGTTGCGACTGCCGGACGGCATCGACTGGGTGGTGTTGTTCCTGGGCGTGCTCGCCTGCGGCGCGGTCGCGGTCCCGATCAACCCTCGCCTCACCGATCCTGAGGTCGCGCACATCGTGACCGACTCCGGGGCGGTGCGCGTGCTCACCGACGTGATCGACAGCGACGGACACCTCGCGCTGGAAGACATCCGACCCGACGAGCCCGCCGCGATCTTCTACACCAGCGGAACCACCGGCACCCCCAAGGGAACCGTCCTCACCCACGAGAACCTGCTGTCCAATGTGGAATCCTCGCACCGGGTGACCGGCATGACGCGCGACGACGGGGTGCGCACGATCGCGACAGCGCCGTTCTGCCATGTCATGGCGTGCAACAGCCAGTTGCTCTCGGTGCTCGCCGTGGGTGGGCTGCTGGTGTGCCGGTCGCCGCTGGACCGGCCCGCGATGCTGTCCGCCGTGCCCCGGCACGGCATCACCCACCTGGCCACCGCGCCCGCGATCTACCACTATCTGCTGGCCGACGGGACCTGGCGCGATCACGGCCGGGAGTCGGTGCGCTGGGTCGGCTACGGCGCGGCACCCGCCTCGCCGACGCTGATCGGGCGCATCCGGGACGCGTTTCCGCAAGCCGAACTGTGCAACGGCTACGGCCTGACCGAGGCCACCGCAGGCGTCAGCTCGCTGCCCGGCGAGTTCGCCACGAGCCACGCGGGGTCGGTCGGGATGGCGCTGCCCGTGGTGGATCTCGCGCTCGACAAGGTCGATCAGGGCGCGGGTGAGCTGCTGGTGCGCGGACCCAACATCGCGGCGGGGTACTGGAATCTGCCCGACGCCACGGCGGCGACCTTTCAGGACGGCTGGCTGCGCACCGGAGACATCGCGCGGATCGACGACGGCAAGCTGTACCTGTTGGACCGGCTCAAGGACGTGATCAACCGGGGCGGCGAGAACGTCTACTGCGTCGAGGTGGAGAACGCGCTCGCGGCCGTCCCCGGCGTGTTGGACGCCGCCGTCGTCGGGGTGCCCGACGAGATGATGGGCGAGAAGGTCGGCGCGGTCCTGGTGCTCGACCCCGCCGTGCCGGTCGACGCGGGCAAGGTCCGGTCGTTGCTCGGTGACCGCCTGGCCGATTTCAAGATTCCCGAGTACATGCGCAGGCACCCCGGGCCGCTGCCCCGCAGCGCTGCGGGCAAGGTGCTCAAGGCGACCCTGAAGGCCGACGCCGGCTGGGAGTCGTTCCGGTAGGCGGGGTGCGGCGCGGGGCGTCGGCCGGGATAGGTTGCGCGGCGTGGCTGATGCTGCGGTGCGCGCCGCTGGGGTGGCCGACGTCGACGAGATCGCGCGGATTCAGGTGATCACCTGGCAGTCCGGGTTCGCCGAGGTCCTGCCGCCGGATGTGCTGGTCGGGCTGGACGTGGCGACGGCGGCGGAGCAGTGGCGACAGGCGATCGACCTGGGGCGGGCGTCGGTGTTCGTGGCGACGGAGGGGCCGTGGGTGGTGGGGTTCTGCACCGCCGGGGCCGCCCCGGAATCCGAGTCGGCGGCGGCGAACGACGTGCCCGCGAAGGACGCGGCGACGGTCGCGCTGGTCGGCACCGTGCTTGTCGAGCCGCGCTGGGGCAGGCGTGGGCACGGTGGCCGGTTGCTGGCGACCGCCGCGAAGGCGCTGCAAGCGGGTGGTGCGACGCGCGGGATCAGTTGGGTGCCGGAGGAGAACCGCGCGTCAGTGGGGTTCTTCCGGCGCGCGGGTTGGGTGCCGGACGGCGTCGTGCGCACCCTGGACGCCGGCGGGCGTCCGCTCCGCGAGATCCGGGTGACCGGGTCCCTGGACTTGACCTGACCGACACCGCGCTCACTCGCTACCATCACGCGTGTCAGGAGTCCTCATGGGCGATTGGGTGTTGTCGTGCCCCCGTGGGGTGGATGGCGTCGGGTTGGGCCAGCGCGGTGAAGGACTCGGCGTCAGTCCAGTCCACACAGGTAGGCCGGGCCCGGGTTTGCAGGAACTCGGCAAGTGCGGCAAAGACCGTGTCGGGGTGGACTTCCGCATGTGGTGGTACAGGTGCGTCATGCATTCCTGCGATGTAGTAGATCGCCCATTCAGGATTCGTGCCTGCGGCGGGTACGAATACGTTATCCCCTTCGCTCCATTGCAGTGCGCCGGTTGCATTGTTTATTCCGAAACTCAGCGCGGACTGTTCTTCTGAGGTGGGGTCATCTGGCCCGATGGCAAGGTTCCAGATCCACGGGATTTCGACACCTTCGGTATGTATCGCTTGAAGTTCCGCAACCAAGTCCACATCGCTCGGAATATCGTCGATGTGAAGAAAGCCTGCGTCCAATACCTTACGGCTCACTTGTCCGCCTTTCCTTCATATTCGCGCCGAAACGGTTGCCCGTTGGCGTCCGTTCCCAGAACGGTGAGGCTACTGCCTCTCGGGAGAAAGTATGGCAGATACCGGTGGCAGCCGCCTCGGGCGCCTGGTTCGGAGCCGCACGGCGCGTGATTGATAATCACTCGACCGTACGTCGCGCCTGATTGAATCATCATCACAACGGCCTTCATTTCGACGTGATTATAGAGCCACTTCGCCACCGATTCTTTCATCCCAAGCAGTTTGGCCCGCTCCGCTACCTCATGAGCCCAGGTGTCGGCGGTCGTTGCGGATATCTCGCCGTATGAGCGCCCGTCGATCTCAGCAATCCCGCTCATGGGAGGCGATCTCCTTTGTCCAGTTCGAACACGTGGCGGCAGACCATCGGCATAGGGCAGCGCATCGTCCGGGTAGTGATCGCCGTGCCGGTTGCCCACAACTGCCTGCGCACGACTCGATCCGCCTGGTTGTTCGGCTGGTGACCGTGTGCCGTCGCCAGGTGGTGACCTTCAAAGACCTCCGCCGCCAACCGCGATCTGTTGAGCGGCTGTGTGCATCTGCTGGCGTAGTGCGTCAAGGCGGCCCGCGATGCCTTGCAGTTCCGATTGGATGGCCAGGCATTCCTGGCCGAAACGCTCGCCCGCCTGACCACCCACCTGCTGCGTAGCCGAAACAACCGCCGACGGCGCATTGTCGGCCGCTAGAACGTGTTCCACGGGAATCTGTTGACTGGCGGCATTGAGCGCTCCTGCTGCTTGCTCCAAATATCCCGACATTCCGTACTCCCTGTGGTATTGGTTGACGAACCAGCCGATTTCCGGGACTGCTAGATCGGCCACTGTCCATACTGATCTACTAACCGCAGGTAGGTGGCTACCCAGGGCGGCGGGGTTGTACCTAACTGGGCGGGTGGCTGAACGGCTCGCGGCTGCCGGAGATGGTCGTTGCCGAGTTGACCGGGTCTGGGCTCGGACCGGGTCACCGGGCTCGGGAACCGATGGGTGGGTTGGCCGTCCCTTCTTAGGACTGGTTGTTGGTCTGGCGGCTACCGATCTCGGGTACCGTTGACGGCCGTACCCCGATCGAGGGAGTCCCCCGAGTGCTGGCTTGGCTGTTCCTGGCTTTCGGGGTCGCGTTCTCCTCCGCGCTCGTGCCGCTGGTCAGCGTGGAGTTGTTCGTGCTGGGGCTGATCGCCCAGGAGCCGCACATCCACTGGCTGGTCCTCGGCGCCGTGGTGGCGGTCGCGCAGGTGGCGGGGAAGCTGGTGTACTACTTCGCCGCGCGCGGCTCGATTCACCTGCCCGCGTTCCTGCACCGCGCGCCGCGCCCGCTCACGGCCCGCCGGGTGCGGTGGGAGTTGCGGACGAAGCGGTTCCGGGCGTGGGTGGAGACGGTGAAGGAGAAGTGCGAGCGGCACCCGCACTGGATGTTCGGCACCTACAGTGTCAGCTCGGTGCTCGGCCTGCCGCCCTACATGGCGACGGTGCTGCTGGCCGGGCTGGTGCGGATGCGATTGTCGACGTTCATCGGGGCCGGGCTGGTGGGCCGGTTCATCCGGTTCAGCCTGCTGGCGGCGTCACCCGCGCTGTTCGCCGGCTGGTTCCTGTAGGAACGCGGTCCACGCGGCCGGGGTGAAGTCGATCATGCCCGCGTCGGGCCGCTTGGAGTCCCGCACCGCCACCCGGTCGGCGAACATCACCTCGACACATGCGCCGTTGACACCGCTGAACGAACTCTTGCGCCACCCCACCTCGACACAGTTGCCGTTGTCGCCGCTGAAGGAACTCTTGCGCCACTGGACCTCGACGCACGCGCCGTTGGTGCCACTGAAGCTGCTCTTACGCCAGGTTGTCACCTGAACCATGACTGCTCGATTCCGCTCGGTCGTAGTCGCTCGCGAGCTGTGCGAGCAACGACCGTGATTCTTCCCTATTCAGCGCGACCTCGGCGAGTCTGCCCAGGATCAGCCAGTAGGTGGCGATGTCGACCTGGCTCTCCAGGAACAGGCTGCGATTGTGAGTCTCCAGGCTGATCACCGGATGCTCGTCGGGATACTGCATGACCCGAAACGGCCCACCGAGCCCAGCGTGGGGGCCCACCGCCGTGGGGATCACCCGGACCGCACAGTAGGAACGCGCGCTGAGCAGGACCAGCCGCAGCATCTGTTCGTGCATCACCTGGTTGGTGCCCACCGGCAGGCGCAGGGCCTGCTCGTGGATGTAGAAGGTGCAGTCCGGCGGATTGCGACGGCACAGGATTGCCTGCCGATCCATCCTGGCCCGCACACGAACCTCGACACCGGCCTCGGGCACGAGTCCGGTCCCCCTGATCAGCGCTCGGGCGTACTCCTCGGTTTGCAGCAGCCCATCGACTTGATTGAGTTCGAGGGCAAGGATGCCCGTCGCTTTGGTCTCGTGCAGCACGAGTGTGCGGAGTTGGTCCGGGAGGCCGCCGTGCTGTTGCAGCCACGACCCGTCGGGGGTGGCGCCGCAGAGCGACAGGACGTGGTGCAGGTACGGGCCAGTAACCCGCAGGTAGGACAGCAGGATCGCCGCGTCCACCTCACTGCACCCGAGCTTCCCGCTCTCGATCCGGCACAGCTTCGCCGACGACCAGCCGAGCTGGTGGGCCAGGTCAGACTGGGTGAAGTCCGCCGACTCGCGCACGCGCCGCAGCTCATCCCCCAGTTCACGGCGACGCGCCGTGCCCCTCATTTCACTCATATGGGCACGGTAGCGGCACTGACCTGCCACAACACGCCAGAACGCGACCAGTCCACCGGATCGGACCACTGACCGCGTCCCGTTGCACCGGGCGCAAAGGGCTACCGGCCGCGAACCACCAGTCGATCGAGCAGGTCCGCCGTGGCCGCCGCGACCGCGTCCACCGCCGCCTCGAACGCCTCGGCGTTGTGCGGCGCGGGAGCGCGGAACCCGGAGACCTTGCGCACGTACTGCAGGGCGGCGGCGCGCACGTCGTCGTCGCCCGGGTCCTCGGTGAACGGGGGGCGGAGGGTCTTGATGCTGCGACACATACCCCCATCCTGCCCGCAGACCACCGCCGAGTCCTCTTCGCCCGCGCGCGGTATCGCATCTTGTCGACACGCTCAGGCGGCGATGCCGACACGGCAGGCGAACGCGCGAAGGCCAGGCAGTCCGGCGGTACTCGGGTGGCTCAGCAAGGTGCCAGTGACCTGTTGGATGTGGCCGCGGTGACGAACCTCGTCGGGCGTGGCCTGCTCGGCGGCCAACAGCGCCCGGTAGCAGCGCTCGGGTTTGCCCCACTGGTGGTATGCGCGAGCGACGTCGGTCCAGTACTGGCCGCGGCGTTCGACAGTGGGGATCGCGGCCGGGTTGATCCGGGCGGCGATGGCGATGGCGATTCCGGGATCGCCCAGAGCGCGGGCGATGCTGACCCGGTAGAGATCGACGCCGGTAGGGCCGAACGCCGTTGCCCGGTGGTTGGCGTCCGCACCGACGCGGCGAGCGGCGTCGGCGGCCTCACCGATGATGGTGTGTGCGGCGTCGCGGTCGCCGCTGGTGGCGGCGGTATAGGCGGCGGTAGAGAGCAGCGACCCGTACACCGACAGGAACTCAGGACCACGGCCAAGGTCGTGTTGCAGGTCGGCGGCGGTGTCGATCACGAGCCGGTTGGCTGTCTCGGCGCGACCAGCGCGGCGCAGCACTCTACCCCAGGCGCGCCGCGCGATCGCGGCGGCGAGGATGTCGCCGCTGGCGTAGGCGGCCTGCAAGGCCCGGTCGGCGGTGGTCCAGGCGAGGTGGTCATGGCCGACTTTGACAAGTAGCTCAGTGCTGAGTGTGTAGAGCTCGGCCAGGTTCGCGGCATGCCGCCCGCCCGGGTGGTGAGTGTGGGCAGCGATCGCGATGGGCAGCAGCCGGGGGAGCGCCGCGGCGACCTCGGCGTAGCGGCCGTGCTGGAACACGGCGCGCGCGGCCGCGACCTCGCGGTCGAGGCCCGCCGCAGTCGCCGACGCGGGGATCTCCGCAGGCGGGGCGAGCAGCGTCGCCTCCAACGCGGCGAGCGGATCGGCAACCGCAGCGGCGGGCACGCCGAGGAGCGTGGACCCGGCCAGTCCGCCGAGTCCGGCCAGCAGTGTGCGTCGGCGCATCGGGTCGGTCTCCTCATCCGGCCGCGGGATGGACCCGACCCTAGCGGCGGGTGACCGGATCGGCACGATCCGCACGCTCGTGTCGGCCAAGCCGAGCAGGTGAGCTGGGATGCCGAGGGCATCGGCGAGGCTGCGCAGCACCTTCACATCGCGCAGCGGCTGCCGCCCGGTCTCCAGACGGGACACGGTGGAGGACGAGTAGCCGCAGCGGGCGCCCAACTCGGCCAAGGTGAGGTGGTGGGCCTCCCGGACACTGCGCACGACGGCACCCGGGTCACCGGAATCCAGCGCGGCACGAACAGGACCGCTACGCCAGATCGGATCCGTGACGTCGTCCATCGCCGTGTCCCTTGCTCAAGAGCGTGGGTCTACCAGCGTAACCGGGTGAACACGTTCGGTGCGAACCCGTTTGCGTACTCCGCAAACCTGCTGACGAAGGACGCAAACCCTGTGGTGGCAACACATCCCGGTCCGCGACCGTTAACGGCGGCGCAGCGGCAGCACGGCCCGGCTGCCCGTAGGAGGGGTTCAAATGTCTACAGAGTTCACGGTAGCCGAACTGTGGGCCGCCGGTTTGCTGCACACCGACGGGGACGCCAGGATCAGCCCGCGCGCGGTGTTCGTACCCGCCGACGAGCAGGGGGCGCTTCGCCCGATCACCATCCGCGCGGGCGCGGTGATCGAGGCTTTCGCCGTGGTCCACGGCGGTACGACCGTTGGCGGGCACGCGCGGGTCGAGGCCCATGTGGTTCTGGGCAAGCCTGAACTCGGCTACGCCGTCGGCCGCACCTACCCGGGCGCGGGTGCCGACACGGCGATCGGCGACGGCGCGGTGCTGCGCACCGGAGTTGTCGTCTATGCCGGGGTCATCCTCGGCGCCGGGGTACTGGTCGGGCACCACACAGTGCTGCGCAGCGCGGTCAGCATCGGCGCGAGCAGCCAGATAGGCCACCACCTGACCGTCGAGCGCGCTGTCCGCATCGGAAAGGAGGTGCGTTGCTCGCCCGGCTCACACATCACCAGCTCCACTGTCATCGCCGACCGGGTGTTCCTGGGCTCCGGGGTGCGCACCATCAACGACAAGACGCTGACCTGGCGCGACCCGGATCGCAACCCGGTGCTCGTCCCTCCGCGCTTCGAGGCAGGCGCCAAGGTCGGCACCGGATGCGTAGTGCTCGGCGGGATCACGGTCGGCGCAGCCGCCACGGTCGGCGCCGGGTCGCTGATCACCCGCGACATCCCGGCCGGGGCACTCGCCTACGGGCACCCTGCCCGCGTCCACGGCCAGGTGACCACGTGAGCAGTGCGGCTATCGGCCTGTGGCTGCACCCGCTACGCCAGGTTTTGGACCCCAACGCGACGGTGAACTGGCAGCGGCTGCGCCGCTTGGCCGCCGAGCTCGACGACGTCCTCACTACCTACCCGGTCGGCTCCGATCTGCCGCCGGGTCCCGAACGCAGCCACCGGCTACGACAGGTGCGGCGGGTCTTGGTCGCCGACGGCGGGTTCGGCGACGAGCCACCACTGTGGCAGTTGCTGGCGCAGTTCGTGTGCGGATACCGCGATGTCGACCTGCGCGACGCCACCGGCCTCGGCCATGGCAGGCTCGTTGCCCGCCACGCCACCCCGACAGCCCGAGGCCGCTGGCTGCCCCGGCTCCTGGCCGGGGAACTGGCCGGGATCGCGATCACCGAGCCGCACGGCGGCACCCGCGTCACCGAGACCCGCACCTACGCAGTGCCCGCCAGAGACGGTGGGCTGCTGCTCAGCGGCCGCAAGTGCTGGATCAGCAGACTCACCGAGGCCGCGGCGTTCGTCGTTTTCTTTCGCGATTGGCATGGACGCCTCGCGGCGGCCGTGGTGGATGCCGCCACCTCGGGTCTGCGCCGCACCCCGGTCGCGCCCTCGGGGCTGGCCGGATGGAGCTGGGGCGCGCTCGACCTCGACCAGGTGAGGGTGCGCCCCGACGAAATCCTGTGCGGCGACGGGATGGCGCTGCTGCGCGAGCACTTCGCCACCTACCGACCCTGGGTGACCGCTACCGCCCTTGGTGGCGCGGCCGCGGTGTTCGACATCGTCACCACTACTCTTGCCGCCCGCGACGTCGACCGGATCCGCGACAACGCCCTGATCACCATCGGCCGCGCCCACGCTCAACTCGCCACCGCGCTACTCGGGTGCGCCGTTGCCGAACACCTTGCCGAGCAGGGCGACCAGCACGCCAACATGTGGGCCGCGGCAACGAAAGCGCACGGCGTCGACGTCGCGGACCACACCGCCGCGGAACTCGCGTTGCTGGTCGGCGCCGCCGGGTTCCGCGCGGACTCACCGATCGCCAAGACCCGCCGCGACCTGGCCGGGCTGCTGTTCGCCGATGGCATCCACGACAGCCTCTACCGCAGCGCGGGGCGACATCACGCCGGCATGCCAGTCGCCGTACCGGCCCCACGCGACAACACACCGGCCATCCACAACGCCAAGGTCGACGCGGCGGACTGAAGGTCAGGCCACGCGAACACCGTGCTCGCACAGCACGGTCACGCCCTCGCGGGCCGCCTCGACCGCGACCGCGAGTCGATCGGCCAGCAGGGGCTTGGTCATCGTCCGCACCCGCTCGATCGGGTGGAAGGAGGCCGAGCGGATCTCGTCCTCGGCGAACGCCAAACCGACCAGGTCGGTCGCGTCCAGAACGCCGCCGTCGAACACGAACACAACGCCCTCCGGCCTGCTGTCCTGCGGCCGGACGTAGTCGACCACCAGCAGCCTGCCCAGCGGCCGGTCCAGGCCCAGTTCTTCGACCAACTCCCGGGTCGCGGTCCGCCACGGCGACTCGTCGGCCTCCACGGCCCCGCCGGGGATCTCCCAATTGGGCTTGTACGACGGCTCCACCAAGAGCACACGATCTGTCCGGTCGCGGAACAGGACCCCGGCGGCCATCCGCTTACGAGCCAAACCGGCGACGTACAGGTCGACCGGAAGGGTGTCGGCGGGCTGCGGCGATGTGAATGCGTTCACCCAGTGCACCCTAGCCGGCCCCAGGATCGGGCACGGCAGTGCGGCCGTACCTGTCGTCGCGCGCGACGGGAAGCGGGCAGTGCTCCGGCTCGGAGCACTGACCGGGTTCCGTAGGCCCTCTTGCGCTCAGACCAGCGCCGAGTCCTCTTCGACAACCTCCGATTCGTCCTCGACCAGCACAACGCGCACGTCGTCGGGGTCGTAGCGGAGCAGGGGGACGGCGAAGACGACCGTCACCGGGCCGGTGTCGCGCCGGGCCGCGTAGGTCAGGATGCGCCACTCGCCCTCGTCCCAACTGTCGAGCAGGTCCGAGCGGACCATGCCCTGCACCGAGCGGTAGGCGTCGCTGCGGGTGAGCTGGGTGACGGTCGAGTCGAGCGGGACCTCGAACGAACTGCGCCTCGCCAGCGGGTGGCTCAGCCGGACCCGGAACCGCCGCAGCGGCATGAGCCAGTAGTCGTCCAACTCCGGCGACAGCATCGCGACCACCGCCAACTCCACGACCACCACCAGCGCCGACACCAGCGTGAACGCTCCCGGCAGCACTGCCCCGAGGCTCGCCGCGAGCAGGACCCCGGCGCGGGCGAAATGCCTGCCGTTGACCGGGGTGACCTTGTCGCTCAGACAGCCGCAGGACGACTCCGGGGCCGCCTTGCGGGCGTACGCGAGGTAGCCGAGCATGCCCACGCTCAGCCCCACCGCGCCGACCGCGCCCGCGATCCTGGTGGCCGGGACGAGCAACGCCAGCGCGACCGCCGCCTCCGCCACCCCGACCGCCCGGTACGCCGACACGACCCGGCCCTCGCCCACCAACTGCCGCAGCGCCGAGCGGCGGGCAGTGGTCGGCGCGGATCGGGCGAGCAGCTTGAACCCGGACGCCCACAGCAGGACGAGGGCGACCGTGACCGCTTGGACCGCTCCCATGCGCGTCTCCCCTCAGGCCGCCGCGTAGACCGTGGCGATGTCGACCTCGTTGGTGTCCGGCCGCCACGCGCCGATCACCTGGACGTGCCGCCCGACCTGGAGCATCGACAAGTCGCTGACGGCCGGGGTGCCGTTGTAGACCGCCGCCGTGGTGCCCGCGACAACGTGGCCGACGATCTTGCTGCCGTTGTGGTCGAGGTGCAGCACGTCGCGGCCGATGGCCGAGATGTGGGTCTGCAGGTTGACGATGTTGAGCCACACCGCGTCGGCGGCCAGCGTCCCGTCGGGCAGCAGCACACCCCGAGCGTAGAGGCCGTCGCCGACCTTCGCCTGGTCCAGAGTGGTCGGACGCAGCTTCCACACACTGGTGCCGCTGGTGAGGTGGATGCGGTGCAGGGTCCGGTCGGAACCGGTGACGAGTAACAACGCGCCGTCGATTCCGGTGATCCGACCCTCGGCGAAGTTCGGGTCGGGTTCGCCCGCGCCGATCGGCTTGTCGTCGGCCATGGCGATCTCGGGCGTGAGCGCGCCCATCGCCGTCGCACCGAGCACGGTGCCCGCCGTGCCGAGCACGGCCGAGGTGAGGAAACGCCTGCGCCCCAACGAATCCGTGGCCATGGTCAACTCCGAACCGTGACGGGCATGATGCCGGTGGACAGGTTGCCGATCGCGCTGTACGCGGCCGGGGTGAAGTCGATGAGCCGGTTGGTGGCGCACTTTCCGCCGCAGCACGAGCGTTCGCCGCACCACAGGTCGGTCTGCGGGCCGCAGTCGGCGATGCGCACCGAGATTTCCGTGGTGCCACAGAGGTTCTTGACGTAGAACGTGTGTCCGCAGGTGCGCCGGATCAGGGTGTTGCCGCACTTGTCGGGTCGGGTGATGCTGAAGCAGGCGTCGGACGTGTTCGGCCACGCGCACTGCCTGCTGCCGGAGTTACAGGTGCCACAGGCGCCGCGACCGGTGGAGCCGCAGGGGCCCCAGGCGGTACCGCAGCAGAACCAGGACGCCTCACAGGACGTGGGCGCCAAGACCTCGCTCATGGATGCCACTCCCTCGCGTTGTGAAACATTTCCGCAATAAGCAGGGATCTTGTTGCGATCTGACGCGCGCCACGGTACTACCCGGTGACGGACGTCACCTAGGGTCGATTCGGGTGAGGCCATTACCAGAAACGTGATGGGAACGGCGACTATCCGGAGGCCAGATCGAGGGCCTTGCGCATGGCCGCGCGGGCGCGGGTGCGGTCGCCCGCGAGGTCGTAGGCGTGGGCGAGGCGGTACCAGCCGCGCCAGTCGTCGGGGGCGGCCTCGACCTCGGCGCGGCGGTCCTCGAACCAGGCGTCGGCGGCGGCGCGGTCGACGCGGCCGGAGGGCAGCCGGGGCAGGGCGCTGGTGTCGGGGAGGCCGCCCTCGGCGTCGAGGCGGCGGGCCAGCACCTCGGTGCGCAGCCCGAACCGCAGCGTCGCCCAGACCACCCACGCGCCCACCACCGGCAGCAGCAGCACGCCGACGCCGAACGCGACCGCCAGCGGGGAGCCGTCGCGGAACAGGGCGACGGCCCGGCCGCCGAGCAGCACGAAGTACACAATCAGGACGGCGGTCAGGATGATCGAGACGGTCCGGGCGGACATCGCGGTCCTACAGGTCGAGGAGGTTTTCCAGGCCGACGGTGAGCCCGGGGCGGCCCAGGATCGCCCGGATGCCGTGCAGGACGCCGGGCATGAACGACGCCCGGTCCAGCGAGTCGTGCCGGATGGTGAGCGTCTCGCCGTCGCCGCCGAAGATCACTTCCTGGTGGGCGACCAGGCCGGACAGCCGCACCGAGTGCACCCGGACGTCGTCCACCAGGGCGCCGCGCGCACCGTCCACTTCGGACGTGGTGGCGTCCGGGATCTCGCCGCGCCCGGCGGCCTTGCGGGCCTGGGCGACGAGGCGCGCGGTGTGCGCGGCGGTGCCGGAGGGGGCGTCGGCCTTGCGGTTGTGGTGCAGCTCGATGATCTCGACGGTGTCGTAGTACTTGGCCGCGAGCTGCGCGAACCGCATGGACAGCACCGCGCCGAGGGCGAAGTTGGGCGCGATGAGCACCCCCAGCTCCGGCTTCGGCTCCAGCCACTGGGTGACCGTGGCGATCTTGGTCTCGTCGAAGCCGCTGGTGCCGACGACGGCGTGGATGTCCTGGTCGACGCAGAAGCGCAGGTTCTCCATCACCACGTCGGGGTGGGTGAAGTCGACCACGACCTCGGCCCCGGCGTCGGCGATGTCGAACATCCAGTCGCCGGTGTCGACCATGGCGACGACCTCCATGTCGCCCGCCGCCTCCACCGCCTTGCAGACCTCGGCGCCCATCCGGCCCCGCGCGCCGAGGACGCCGACGCGGATCGGGTTGTCTTCCGTCCTCGCGGACTGAGCGGAAGGCACAGACCTGGTCACTCACTCACCTCGTGCAGTTGGACCGGAACGTCGTCGGCATGAGCGTAGGGGCCGACCACGGCCGCCGCGAGTGGCCGCGACAGCAGGTTGCGCGCGAGCGCGGCGACGTCTTCCGCCGTGACCGCCGCGATGCGCTCCAGCGTCTGCTCGACGGTGAGGTAGTCGCCGAAGGACAGCTCGCCCTTGCCGATGCGCGACATCCGCGAGCTGGTGTCCTCCAGGCCGAGCACGAGCCCGCCGCGCAACTGGCCCTTGCCGCGCGCCACTTCGGCGTCGGTGAAGCCGTCGCGGGCCACGTCGCGCAGCACGTCGCGGACCACGCCCGCCACCTCGCCGAGCCGGTCGGGCTGGCATCCGGTGTAGACGGACAGGTGGCCGGTGTCCGCATAGGACGCCACCGACGAATACACCTGGTACGCCAGCCCACGGCGCTCGCGGACCTCTTGGAACAGTCGCGAACTCATGCCGCCGCCGAGCGCGGCGTTGAGCACGCTCAGGGTGAAGCGGCGTTCGTCGTGCCGGTCGAGTGCGCGCACGCCGAGCATCATGTGCGCCTGCTCGGTGTCGTCGGTGTGCAGCACCAGGCGCGGCGCGGTGCCGATCCTGGCGCGGCCGGTGCGCGGCGCGACGGGAGCCCGGTCGCCGGTCAGCCTGCCGCGCAAAGCTTTGCGTGCCAGGGAAAGCACGTCGCGGTGGGTGACGTTGCCCGCGACCGCGAGCACCATCTTCGGCATCGTGTAGCGGCGCCGGTAGAACCCGTTGAGCGCGGTGCGGGTCATCGCGGTGATCGACTGCTCGGAGCCCAGCACGGGGCGGCCGAGCGGGTGGTCGGCCATCAGCGCGCCGCAGAACGCGTCGTGCAGCAGGTCTTCCGGGTCGTCGTCGCGCATGGCGATCTCTTCGAGCACCACGCCGCGCTCGGTCTCCACGTCGGCCTCGGTACACGACGCGTCGAAGACCACATCGGACACCAGGTCCATCGCCAGCGGCAGGTCCTCGTCGAGGACGTGCGCGTAGTAGCAGGTGTGCTCCTTGGCGGTGAACGCGTTCAGCTCGCCGCCGACGGCGTCGATCTCCTCGGCGATCTGCGCGGCGGTGCGCTTCGCGGTTCCCTTGAACAGCAGGTGTTCCAGGTAGTGCGCGGCGCCCGCCACCGAGTCCGGTTCGTCGCGCGAGCCGACCGCCACCCAGATGCCGACCGACGCGGACCGCACGCCGGGGATCCGCTCGGTGATCACCCGCAGGCCGCCGGGCAGCAGGGTGCGCCGAACCTCGGCGTCGTCGGAGCGCTCCAGCACCACGGTGGTGCCGGGCTTCTGCAAGTGGCCCTGGACGTGCGACGGGCCGCGGCCGCGGGTGGCAGAACCACCCGCGGCCGCCGTGGACCGTGCTGTCACAGGGCGGGAGCCACCTCGGCGTCGGCGGGCGCGGCCGCCTCGGCGTCCTCGCTGACCAGCACCAGGCTGATCTTGCCGCGCTGGTCGATGTCGGCGATCTCCACCCGGAGCTTGTCGCCGACCGAGACCACGTCCTCGACCTTGTTGATGCGCTTTCCGTTGCCCAGCTTGGAGATGTGCACCAGGCCGTCCTTGCCCGGCAGCAGCGAGACGAACGCGCCGAACGCGGCGGTCTTGACCACCGTGCCCAGGAAGCGCTCGCCCACCTTGGGCATCTGCGGGTTGGCGATGGCGTTGATCATGTCGATCGCGGCCTCGGCGGACGGGCCGTCCGCGGCACCGACGTAGATCGTGCCGTCGTCCTCGATGGAGATGTCGGCACCGGTCTGCTCGGTGATCGAGTTGATCATCTTGCCCTTCGGGCCGATGACCTCGCCGATCTTGTCGACCGGGATCTTCACGCTGGTGACCCGCGGCGAGTACTGGCTCATCTCGTCCGGGCCGTCGATGGCCTCGGCCATGACCTCCAGGATGGTGTACCGGGCGTCGCGCGCCTGGTCGAGCGCCTGGGCCAGCACGTCGGACGGGATGCCGTCGAGCTTGGTGTCGAGCTGCAGCGCGGTGACGAACTCGGAGGTGCCCGCGACCTTGAAGTCCATGTCGCCGAACGCGTCCTCGGCGCCGAGGATGTCGGTCAGCGCGACGTAGCGCGTCTCGCCGTCGACCACGTCGGACACCAGGCCCATCGCGATACCCGACACCGGCGCCTTGAGCGGCACACCGGCGTTGAGCAGCGACATCGTGGACGCGCAGACCGAGCCCATCGAGGTGGAGCCGTTGGAGCTGAGCGCCTCGGAGACCTGGCGGATCGCGTACGGGAACTCGTCGCGCTTGGGGAGCACCGGCATCAGGGCGCGCTCGGCGAGCGCGCCGTGGCCGATCTCGCGCCGCTTGGGCGAGCCCACGCGGCCGGTCTCGCCGGTGGAGAACGGCGGGAAGTTGTAGTGGTGCAGGTAGCGCTTGTGCGACTCCGGGGACAGCGAGTCGATCTGCTGCTCCATGCGCAGCATGTTCAGCGTGGTGACACCCAGGATCTGGGTCTCGCCGCGCTCGAACAGCGCCGAGCCGTGCGCCCGCGGGATGAGCGCGACCTCGGCGGACAGGCCGCGGATGTCGGTCAGGCCGCGGCCGTCGATGCGGACCTTGTCGCGCAGGATGCGCTGGCGGACCAGCTTCTTGTTCAGCGAGCGGAACGCCGCGCCGATCTCCTTCTCGCGGCCATCGAAGGCACCGCCCGCGCTCGCGCCGACCTTCTCCAGGCACTGCGCCTTGACCTCGTCCAGGCGCGACTCGCGGGCCTGCTTGTCGCCGATGGTCAGCGCCTTGGCCAGCTCGTCGGACACGGCCGCGGTGACGGCCGCCAGGGCGTCCGGCTGGTAGGCCGGGAAGGTCGGGAACTCGCGGGTCGCCTTGGCGGCGTTACCCGCCAACTCGGCCTGCGCGTCGCAAAGAGTCTTGATGAACGGCTTGGCCGCCTCCAGCCCGGACGCGACGACCTCCTCGGTCGGCGCCTGGGCACCGGCCGCGATCAGGTCGATCACGTTGTCGGTGGCCTCGGCCTCGACCATCATGATCGCGACGTCTGCACCGACGACACGGCCGGCGACGACCATGTCGAACACGGCGGTCTTGAGCTGCTCGTAGGTCGGGAAGGCGATCCACTGGCCCTCGACCAGCGCCACCCGCACCGCGCCGATGGGGCCCGAGAAGGGCAGCCCGGCGAGCTGGGTGGACGCGGAGGCGGCGTTGATGGCCACCACGTCGTAGAGGTCCTGCGGGTTGAGGCTCTGCACGGTGATGACGACCTGGA
Source organism: Actinokineospora sp. (assembly GCF_052390155.1). Classification (NCBI taxonomy): domain Bacteria; kingdom Bacillati; phylum Actinomycetota; class Actinomycetes; order Pseudonocardiales; family Pseudonocardiaceae; genus Actinokineospora; species Actinokineospora sp. The sequence goes on from NZ_JBQTHF010000060.1 coordinate 153,634, forward strand.
TCTCGTTGCGCAGACCGTCCACAAAGGACGGGCGCAGCGGCCGGTCGATCAACCTGCAGGTCAGGATCGCGTCGGTGGAGGGCCTGCCCTCACGCCGGAAGAACGCGCCGGGGATGCGACCCACGGCGTACATGCGCTCCTCGACGTCCACCGTCAGCGGGAAGAAGTCGAAGTGCTCCTTGGGGTGCTTCGACGCCGTCGTCGCCGAGAGCAGCATGGTCTCCTCGTCGAGGTAGGCCACGACACTTCCGGCGGCCTGGCGGGCGAGCCTGCCGGTCTCGAAGCGGATGGTGCGCTTGCCGTACTTGCCGTTATCGATGACGGCTGTCGACTCGTGCACAGCGTTGTCTGTCATGTATTCCGTACTCCTCGTCTTAGGGCAAGCGCGCAACCCGAGCACGGGTCGCGGTTCAGACGAGGCCGGTCTTCGATCGAAGTCCCCGGGGCCACGCGGCACCCTCTGTGCCGGTCGGCTGAACCCGAAAACCACTACCGAGGACCGGCGAACTGGTCCCGTGTCTGCGCGGCGCGCTTGCCCTGTCGTCTTTCCTCTTTGGATATATGAATCTGGGGGGAGCGACCGACGGCCACTCCCCCCAGGGTCGAGCTATCGGCGCAGGCCGAGTCGCTGGATCAGCGACCGGTAGCGCTCGATGTCCACCTTGGTCAGGTAGTTGAGCAACCGCCTGCGGCGGCCGACCAGCAACAGCAGGCCGCGCCGCGAGTGGTGGTCGTGCTTGTGCATCTTGAGGTGTTCGGTGAGATCCTTGATGCGCTTGGTGAGCAGCGCGATCTGGGCCTCGGGCGATCCGGTGTCCGAGTCGTGCACGCCGTACTCGGTCAGGATCGTCTTCTTCTGGTCAGTGGTCAGCGCCACCTGTTCTCCTCGTGGGTCTGTGCCGTGCGGCCCGAACGGGTGATGTCCAGATCCGGGTGAGTCGGTACCGGCCGCCACGGACTGCAGCCGGACCCAAACGACAACGTTAGCAGGTCGGCGGTCGCTACCCGTTGCCGAGCGGTCCGAACCGGTCGATCGGGGTGTAGTGCGGACCGTGCGAGCCCAGGTCGCTGCGGAACAGCACGAGCGCGTCCGGCACCCACTCCGGGCCGAGATATCCGCCCAGGTCACGCCCGAGGCGGCCGGCCGCGTCGGCCCGCGTCGACCCGCGGGCCACGGTCACGTGCGGGGTGAAGTCGGCCGCGGCGCCCGCGGCGGCGGCGAGCACGCGCAGTGACTCCGCGTCGGCGTCGGCGACCGGGCGCACACCCATCCAGCAGACGCCGGGGAACGCACCCGCCCCCGCGAGCGCGAGTCGGGGCGCGGGGACGTTCGGCACCCGGTCGCGGAGCACGCGGGTGCGCTCGACCGGGTCGTCCTCGCCGTAGAAGCCGACGGTGATGTGCCACTGCTCGCGCGGTGTGGCGCGCAGACCGACTGACTGCGGGGACGGGCTCGCGGCCAGGTAATCGGCAAGATGGTCCGCGACGGGAGCGGGCAGCAGCAGCGCGGAGAACAGCCGCGTCACGTGCGTTTACCCGCCCGGCGGAGCAAGTCGGCGATCTCGGGGAAGCGGTCGTCGAGCGTCGCGGCGGCCTCGGTGAGATCGTCGGCGGAGGCGAGCCTGCGCAATGCCATGATCGCGCTGCGGCCAACGTCGACGGGCAGGTTGTCCCTGGTCACGGACGGTTTCGAGGTGCGCACGTCATCGAGGGCGCGTTGCAGTGCCTCGCGCCTGCCGGAGGCGACGTCGGGGGTGAGCACCTTGCGTTCGAGCATGATCAGCCGGGCAAGCACGGCCGGGTTGCCGATCTTGGCGCGGCGACCGCTCATCACCTGGCTCAGCATCGGCGCGCTGATCCCCAGGACGTCGGCGAGGTTGGCCTGCGACACGTCGAAGGCCACGACCAGCCTGCGCACCCGGTCGCCCAGGGGTTCGCCGTACCACTCGCGCTGCAGCGCGATGTTGCGCTGGACGATCTTGTGGTCCTCCACCTTCGCCTCTCCCCTGGTGCGCCCGTCTCGCGGGTGACTTCGGAGGGTATCTTGCCAGGCTCGCGGGGGTGACCGTGGCCGAACGCGGGAACCGGGGTCAGTCGAGCAGTTCGCGGGTGTCGGCCACGTCGAGGTGCATCTGCTCGACCAGCGCCGCGCTCGACGGATACTTCTCCATCGCGCGCAGCCGCTGCACGAAGTCGATGGCCACCCGCTGACCGTAGAAGTCCTCGTCGACGTCGAGCACGAACGCCTCCACGCGGCGCTCCCGCCCGGAGAACGTCGGGTTGGTGCCGACCGACACCGCGGCCGTCAGCGCGGGCCGGTCCCGGCTGTTGAGCAGCGTGAAGCGGCAGGCGTAGACACCGTCGGCGGGCACGGCCGCGAAGCGCGGCGTGGACAGATTCGCCGTGGGGAAGCCGAGTTCGTGGCCGCGGCCGTCGCCGCGCACGACGATCCCCTCCAGCCGGTGCGGCCGCCCGAGCGCGGCCTGCGCGGCCCGCACGTCGCCCGCGTCGATGCACGCGCGGATGTAGGTGGAGGAGAAGGTGACCTCGCCGAGGGAGTCGGCGGTGACCAGCTTGGCGTCCTCGGTGGTGAACCCGAACCGGTGGCCCAGCTTGGTGAGCAGCTCGACGGTGCCCAGGGCGCGCTTGCCGAAGGTGAAGTTCTCCCCCACCACCACCGCGGCCGCGTGCAGCCGCTCGACCAGCACCTCGTGCACGAACTCGTCGGCGGGCACCTTGGACAGCTCCTGGGTGAACGGCAGCACGCAGAACACGTCGACGCCGAGCCCCTCGACCAGTTCCGCCTTGCGCCGCAATGTGGTGAGCTGCGCCGGGTGGCTGCCGGGACGGACCACTTCGGACGGATGCGGGTCGAAGGTGAGCACCACACTGGGCAGCCCGCGCTCCGCCGCGATCCGCACGGCGCGGGTGATCAGCTCCTGGTGGCCGAGGTGCACGCCGTCGAACACACCGATGGTCGCGACACAGCGACCCCAGCCACCGGGAAGGTTCTCAAGCCCGCGCCAACGCTGCACGGCTGGAAGCCTAGTGGTTGCCAAGTGCCTGGACAGGGTGGGTCAGGACACGTTCAGCACGACCAGGGCCCGCGCCGTGTCGCCATCGTCGACGCCCAGCGCGACCGCTTTGCCCGCCGGGTCGAAGATCCCGTAGGTGCCGGAAATCCCGGCGGCGGGCAGCGGCCTGCCATGGGACAGCGCGATGGTCTCCACGCGGTCCAGGTCGCGGCGCGGGAACGCGGCGGCCACGGCGGCGTCCATGTCCAGCGACAGGCCGGGCTCCTCGGTCAACTGCTCCAGCGTCCGGGCTACGCGCAGGTCGAACGGGCCGACGCGGGTACGCCGCAGCGCGGCGAGGTGACCACCGACGCCGAGGGCGGACCCGAGGTCGCGGGCCAGCGCGCGCACGTACGTGCCGGACGAGCAGTCGACCATCACGTCGAGGTCGATCGCGGTGTCCGCGCGGTGGGCGCCGAGCAGGTCGAACCGGTACACGGTGACCGGGCGCGCGGGAATCCGCACGTCCTCCCCGGCCCGCACGCGCGCGTAGGCCCGCTTTCCGTCGATCTTGACCGCGCTGACCGAACTGGGCACCTGCGCGATCGGCCCGGTGAGCACGGCGATGCCGGCGGCGATCGCGGCGTCGGTGACCGCGGCCAGGGCCGCCGGGTCGGGCTCGCCGAGGAACTCGCCCTCGGCGTCGTCGGTCGCGGTGGCCGCGCCGAGGCGGATCGTGGCCAGGTAGACCTTGCGGTCGAGCGCGAGGTGGCCGAGCAGCTTGGTGGCGCGTTCGATGCCGAGCACGAGCACGCCGGTCGCCATCGGGTCGAGCGTGCCCGCGTGGCCGACCTTGCGGGTGCCCATGATGCGTCGCGCGCGGGCGACGACGTCGTGCGAGGTCATGCCGGGCGCCTTGTCGACGACCACGAGGCCGGGCGGGACCGGTGCTTTTTTCACGGTGGGGCTGGACACGAGCGGGAATCCTATGCCGAGGCGGGTTCCGGCCGCGCCTCCGCCGTGGGCAGCGCCGGGATGTCCCACACCCGGCGGCGAATCCGCACCGGCACGACCTCGCCGCGGCGGACGGCCTCGAACACCGCGGCGCGGGCGCGGCGCCACCAGACGGCCGTGCGCCAGGAGCCCAACAGCAGCATGGCCACGATGGCGAGGAAGGCGACCCGGAACGCGCCCGCGTCGGCGTCCGCGGCGTCGCCGCCGAGCAGCAGGCCGATGCCGAGCGCGGTGATCGTGATCGCGCTGAACCCGCCGACGTTGACCACCCCGGTGGCCGTGCCGACGCGGCGGATCGGGTTGTAGTCGCGGGCCAGCGCGAACGCGATAGCCGACAGTGGCCCGCCCACGGACAGCACGCTGAACGCCACCACGACCAGCGGCGCGGGCACCACCCCGCCCGGCCAGCCGAGCAGCACCGCCCACAGCGCCATCGCCGTACCGAGATACGCGGCGACCATCGGCACCCGCAGCGCGGGCCTGCGGCCGGTCAGCTCGCCGATGATCGGACCCGTGACCAGGCCGACCACCACGAGCAGGCTGAGTACCGAGCCCGCGGCGGCCTCGGACATCCCCTGTGCCTGCACCAGATACGGGAAACCCCACAGCAGACCGAGCACGGCCGGGGCGAACATGGTGGAGAAGTGCACCCAGAACCCGAGCCGGGTGCCCGCGATCCGCCACGCCTGGCGCACCTGGTCGAAGACCTCGCGCGCGCCGACGGCCTCGGACCGGTGCGCGGGCTCGCCGTCGGGGGTGTCGCGCACGCGCAGCGCCACGACCAGCGCGTATCCGGCGGTGGCCGCGCCCGCGACGGCGAAGGTGGCCGTCCAGCCCGCGTTGTCGAGCAGCAGGGTCAGCGGCAGGGTGGCGGCAAGGTTGCCGACCGCGCCGAGCGCGGCGGTGACCCCGGCGAGGGTGGCGTAGCGGCGCTGCGGGTAGTACGCGGCGACGAGGCGCAGCACGCTGACGAAGGTCAGCGCGTCGCCGAAACCGAGCACGCCGCGGGCGACGAGCGCGAGCGGGTAGGTGGTGGCCACGGCGAACAGGAGCTGGCCCAGTCCCATCAGGACGGCGGCGGCGGAGAGCACCCGACGCGGGCCGAAGCGGTCGACGAGCAGGCCGGTGGGGATCTGCATCGCGGCGTAGACGCCTATTTGCAGCACGGTGAACGTGCCGAGCGCGGCGGCGCCGATGGCGAAGCGCTCGGCGGCCTGCAGGCCCGCGACGCCGAGGGAGGTGCGGTGGAAGACCGCGATCAGGTAGACGGCCGCGGCGGTTGCCCAGATCACCAGCGCGCGGCGCTTGGCGGCAGGCACGTGGACCCCTCCCGTTCTCGCGGTGTCTCCACCAGTAGACCGTACTCGTTAGCCTAGCTAAGCGTGCGTTCGGTCACAGTCGCATGTGGACGGACCGCGCCGACCACGGCCCAGCGATCGGAGCGGACACGGACGAGCAGCGTGGCCAGGCGTACCACCAAGAACAGGCTGAGGCCCGCCCAGATTCCCGCCAGCCCCCAGCCGAACACCAGCGAGAGCCAGACAAGCGGGAGGAACCCGACAATCGCCGACAGCACCATCGCCGTCCGCAGGAACTTCGCGTCCCCGGCGCCGAGCAGCACGCCGTCGAGCGCGAACACCACGCCGCCGATCGGTTGCAGGGCAACGAAGAACCACCACGCGTGCGGGATCTCCGCGAGCACGGCGGCGTCGGCAGTGAACACGGCGGGCAGCACCCCGGCGAGCGCGGCGAACACGACGCCGAGCCCCAGCCCGAGGACGAGGCCGTAGCGGCGCAGCGTGCGGGCCAGGGCGCGGGCGCGCCGGTCGTCGCCCGCCCCGAGCGCCGCCCCCACCATCGACTGCGCCGCGATGGCCAGCGAGTCGAGCATCAGGGTGAGGAAGGTCCAGAGCTGGAGCACGACCTGGTGGGCGCCCGCCGCGGCCACCGACGTGCGCGCCGCCACGGCCGCCGCGGAGACGAAGCACACCTGGAAGACCAGGCTGCGCAGCACGAGATCGCGGCCGAGGACGAGCTGTTCGCGCATCACGCCGAGTCTCGGCCGCAGCGCGACCCCGGCGAGCGCGCGCAGGAAAAGCGCGCCCGCGACGAACTGTCCGACGACATTGGCGACGGCGGAGCCCGGCAGTCCCCACCCCGCGCCGTAGACCAGAACAGGGCACAGGCCGGCGGAGACGGCGTTGCCCGCGAGCACGTAGCGCAGGGGTCGGCCGGTGTCCTGCACGCCGCGCAGCCAGCCGTTGCCCGCGAGGGTCACCAGGATCATCGGCACCCCGAGCAGCGCGATCCGCAGCCACCCTTCGGCCGCGTCGGCCAGGGCACCCGGCCCGGCCAGCGCGCTCGTGATCGGGCCCGCCAGCGCCTGTCCCACCCCGACCAGCACGAGACCGACGGCCAGCGCCAGCCACGTCGCCTGCACCCCTTCGGCCACCGCGTCGTCGCGTCGCCCGGCCCCGTACAGCCGCGCGGCGCGGGCGGTGGTGCCGTAGGAGAGGAAGGTGAGCTGGGTCGAGAGCTGCGCGAGCACGATGGCGCCGACGCCGAGCGCGCCGAGTTCGGTGCCGCCCAGGTGGCCGACGATGGCGGTGTCGACCAGCAGGTACAGCGGTTCGGCCGCGAGAACCGGCAGCGCGGGCAGCGCGAGCCTCGATATCTCTCGCATCCGACCCTCCTCAAGTAAGGTGCACTTGGCGGCTATGCCCATGACACTAGGGTAAGGATCGAACTTGGACAACGCCGATTACCTGGACGTCGCCCTGCGCCTGGCCAACGCCGACCTGGCCGACGTCGCGGCGTTGCGGGCCGCCCTGCACGACGAACCCTGGTGGTCCTCGCGCGCGACATCCGAAGACGTCTCCGCTTTGCGGCAAGTGGCCACGGACTTGCGGTCCGCTCTTGCCGCCGCCGTGGCGGGCGACGGTGACGGGGTGCTGGCGGGAGTGAACGCGCTGCTGGCCGCGCATCCGCCGCGACCACGGCTGTCCGGCCACAGCGGAACGTGGCACGTGCACGTGGCGGAGGCGTCGGCCCCGCCCGCGACGGAAGTGGCGGCGGCGGCGGCCTGGGGGTTGGCACAAGGGGTGGTGCGGTACGGATTGGAGCGGTGGGGGCGGTGCGCGGCGGAGGGCTGCGGAAACTACTTCCTGGACGGGTCCACCAACCGGGCGAAACGGTTCTGCTCGGTGAAGTGCGCGAACCGGATGCACGTTGCCGCGTTCCGCTCCCGCACCCGCCCATAGCCCCTGTCAGTCCTGGGTCTCCTGATCGCGGCGGGTGCCCATCGCGTCGGCGGCACGTCGGGCGCTCAGGGCACCGAACTGTCCAATTCGGACTACCACGTCTCGGCCAACCGGACCGGAGTGTGCGCACTCGACGTTCCGGGCCAGCCGACGCAATGGCTTGTGGTTGGGCGGACAACGCTCGTTTCGGGAACCGGTGCCCGTCCGCCTGGTCCGCATCCGACAGGCACGATCAGTAGCGCCCGGCGTAGCGGGTGGGTGATTCGCCGAACATGGCGGTGAAGTCGCGGATGAAGTGCGGCTGGTCCGCGTACCCGAGTTCGGCCGCCAGCCCGGCCCAGTCGATCACCGCGCCCTGCACCATCCGCTGGGTGGCCTCGTGCAGCCGATAGCGGCGGATCACCCACTTCGGCCCGATCCCGACATACTCGGCGAACTGCCGCTGCAACGTCCGCACGCTCGTGTCGAGCAGGTCGGCCAGGCCGTCGACCCTGGCGATGGCCGGTTCGGCGCCGATCCGCGCCACGACGCCCGCGACCCACTCCGCCATCGGGTCGGGATCAGGTAGGTGCGCCCGCAGGAACCGCTCTATGTCGGCCACCTCCGCAGGCCAGGGCACCTCCCGAGCGAACGCTTCGTGCGCGGGGACCGACCGGTCGGTGATCGTGGACACGGCCGACCGCAGAAACGGTCGGAAGCATCCCGGCCGGAACGCGACCCCGAGCACGCGACCGGTGCCCGCCAACAGTTTGAACGACGGCCCACTGGACACGCCGTGCACCTCGGCGGCGCCATCCCGAAACGTGAGGTGCACACTCGGGTTGGGCGCTACCAACTGCTTGTAGGGCTCCGGGTAGTCCCAGGAGACGATCCAGTACCGGTCGACGAACGGCGCGAGGTCGGGAGACGGGGCCGGAAACGAATGGTTCTGGAACCTCGTCCACGCGCCCCCGACCTCCCGGGCGTCCCTGCTCATACCGCCGAGTGTATGGCGTGCTCGGCAAGCTGATCGGAGCAGGTGGCAATACGATCCTGCCTGACTTCATCCCACACGGTCGGTCGCTGACCGTTATGGGGACCGATGCCAATGGAAGTCCATTTCACCGAACATACGAAGGGCGGGCGCCGCGCTGATGTCGGAACTACTTGACAGTGCGTTTCTGCACGTGGATGAGATCCCGGCAGACATGGACCTGGTCGCCGCGATTCGACATGTCAACGCACAGGGAGTGCGCAAGCCATGGGTCTGGGTAATCTCTGCCGGCCCCGACGACCCGTTCTATCCGGCCGGGGTCTCGCTTTCTGTCGGAGTTCACAATCAAGTCGGTTCGCTGAATTGGGTGACGAACTCGGCGAGCCTGGTACCAGTTCGGGGAACGAACACGGAATGGGTGGTCTACCATCTTGCGGGCATGCACGACACCCCGATTCCGCCGCATGCCGAAGTGCCAGTGGACACGGTATTCGAGGTGCTCGCGGAATTTCTTGACACTCGCGTGCGGCCGACGAAGATCGAGTGGCAGGAGGCCGCGCCGCTCAGTTCAATCCCCCACGACCACACCGGCGAGCCTCCCGCCACCGTCATCACCTGATCGGAACCACCACTGTGTCGGGCAGCACTGCGCGCCCGAGAGGCGTCTGGAAGAGGCGACCCTGCCATCATTTCCTATCCACCGGGCTGACCGGGTCAGTCCGGGAGGCGGTCACCGGTCACCGGGTCGAAGAGGTGGACCGCGCCCGGTTGTGGCACCAGACCGAGTTTGTCGCCGCGTTGCCAGGGCGACATTCCCGGGGCGCGCACAGTCATCGGCTTGGTCTCCGCGTCGTCGGCGGGGTCGACTGAGACCTGGGGAACGTCGGCCGAGCAGTACAGGTATTGGTCGCTGCCCAACTCTTCGACCACCTCGATCGTAGCGCCGATGCCCTCGGTCGCGCCCACCACCGTCCAGCCCTCAGGCCGGATACCGACGACAACCTTCGCCGTCGTCAAACAGGCACGCTGGGCGGGAGTGAGCGAAATCGGTTGCCCACCAACGGTTGCGGCCTCACCGGACACTGTGGACGGAATGAGATTCATCGCGGGCGAGCCGATGAAACCAGCCACGAACAGGTTGGCGGGCCTGCCGAACAACCCGATCGGGGTGTCGCACTGCTGCAGGATGCCGTCCTTGAGCACCGCGACCCGGTCGCCCATGGTCATCGCCTCGACCTGGTCGTGGGTCACGTAGATCGTGGTGACACCGAGCCTGCGCTGCAGGGAGGCGATCTGCGTGCGGGTCTGCACGCGCAGCTTCGCGTCCAAATTGGACAGTGGCTCGTCCATACAGAACACCTGCGGCCGCCGCACGATCGCGCGGCCCATGGCGACGCGCTGGCGTTGGCCGCCGGACAGTTTGGCGGGCTTGCGGTCCAGATACGGCGCCAGGTCGAGCAGGTCGGCCGCCTCCCGCACCCGCGAGGCCCGTTCCGCCTTGGGCATCCGCGCGATCTTGAGGTGGAACCCGATGTTGTCGGCAACCGTCATGTGCGGGTAGAGCGCGTAGTTCTGGAACACCATCGCGATGTCCCGCTCCTTGGGCGGCAGGTTGGTGACGTCACGGTCGCCGATGCGGATGACGCCGTCGTCCACACCCTCCAGGCCGGCGAGCATGCGCAGCGTGGTGGACTTGCCGCAGCCGGACGGGCCCACCAGCACCAGGAACTCGCCGTCGGCGACAGCCAAGTCGAGGCCGTCGACGGCGGGCACCGGGTTGCCCGCGTAGTAGCGGGTGGTGCCCTCGAACGTGACCGTTGCCATTGTCTATCCCTTTCGGACAGTCATTTGCCCGCACCGAGGGTGAGGCCGGTGATGATCCGGCGCGCGAGCAGCAGGTAGAGGACCAGCATCGGCAGCACGACGATCGCCACGCCCGCGATCAGGCCGCCGTACTCCGACTGGTAGCTCGCCGCGCCGTAGAAGGAGAACAGCGCGCGGGCCAGGGTGAAGTTCGCGTTCTCGTTGAGGAACACGATCGCCAGCAGGGTCTCGTTCCACAGCCCGATGGAGTTGAGGATCAGCGCGGTGATCAGGCCGCCGCGGGCCAGCGGCAGCATGATCGCGAAGAACGTGCGGAACGGCGACGCGCCGTCGATCGCCGCGGCTTCCTCCAGTTCGTCGGGCAGCGACTTGAAGAACCCGGTCAGCAGGAACACCGTGAACGGGATCGACAGCGCCACATAGATGAGGAACATGCCGAACAGGTTGTTGGTGAGGTCGAGCTTGGCCATCCCGATGAACAGCGGGATCACCACGGTCTGGAACGGAATGCCCATGCCGATGGCGACGAAGTTCGTCATCGGGTTCGACCCGCGCACCCCGAGCCGGGTGAGCGCGTACGCGGCGGGCGCCGACACCGCGACGATGGCCACCGCGGACACCGCGACCAGCACGACCGTCACCACGAACGCCCGGCCGAAACCCGCGTTGTTCCAGGCGTAGACGAAGTTGCGGAACGGATCGCCGCGCGCGAACCACTGGTACGGCAAGGCGAACGGCTTGTTGAAGATCTCGATGGGCGTCTTGAACGCGGCCGCGACCAGCCAGTACAGCACCAGCACGTTGAGCGCGGTGAACAGCCACACGAACGCCATGCCGAGCAGGCGCAGGGGACTCAGGCCCCGCGAACCCGGGGCGGGCTTGGGCTTTCGGGGCGGCTTGCGCACCGCGCGGCGCGCGGCGGGTGCCGGGGCGTCCACTGTAGACGTTTCGGACACGGCGCCTCCTAGAACTGGATGGTGTCGCGGCGCATCAGTCTGCGCAGCAGCACGACGAGCACGGACACGAGGGCGATCATCACGACAGCGGCGGCGCAGGCCATGCCGTACTCCGGCGAGCCCTGGGTGCCGAAGGAGCGGTCGAAGACGTAGACACCGAGGGTCCACGCGCGGATCGGCGGGGAGTAGGTACCGGGACCGGCGAGCACGAACACCAGCTCGAAAATCTTGATCGCGCCGATCGTCCACAGCACACCGGCGACCCCGATGACGTCCCAGGTCAGCGGCAGCGTCACGTGCCGGAACTTCTGCCAAGGGGTCGCCCCGGCGATGTCGGCGTCCTCGTAGAGATACGGCGGGATGCGGTCGACCGCGGCCATCAGAATCGTGATGTAGAAGCCGGAACTGGCCCAGATCAGGCACCCGGTGACCACCCAGGTCACGTTCTCCGGCGCCAGGAACTTGACCGCGTCCAGGCCGACCGACTCCAGCAGGTAGTTGACCAGGCCCTGCCGGTTAGGCCGGAAGATCAGGATGATGCCGAAGAACATGCCCAGCGCGACCGGGGCGACGATGTTGGGGAAGAACAGGATCGCCCGGACGATCTTCCCGCCGCGCATCTCCCGCAGCACCATGGTGAACAGGAACGCCAGCAGGAACGTGCCGACGCCGCCCACGACGATGTAGAGCAACGTGTTGAGGAACGAGTAGCGAAACGAGTCCGAGGACAGCAGTTCGACATAGTTGTCGACCCCGTTGAACCGCGGCGTGTCGCCCGCCCCGGCCCACGAGGTGAACCCGAGCACCACGGTCGCGATCGTCGGCACCACAAGGAAAAGCACGTACAGCGTGACCGCGGGCAGGAAGAACGGGAAGAACAAACGCTTCTTGCGGACCAGGTGCGCACCCGCGGCGGGCGAACCCGCCGCGGGTGCGGAAACCGTCGCGGTCATCAGCCGGTCGTCTTCCAGAACTCGGCCTGCTTGGCCGCGAGACCGTCGACGAACTCCTGCGCGCTGATCTTGCCCTTGAGCAGGTCGTTGTTCAGCGGGTAGAAGACGTTGTCGACCCACTTGCCCGCGGCGAGACCGTCGAGGCCGTCCATGAAGATCGCGTGCTCGGCGTCGGACTCCAGCGCCGCCTTGACGTCCTTGAGCGAGTCCGGCACCGCCAGGTCGGCGCGCGGGGTCAGGTTGTCGGCCACCGCGGGGATGCCGGAGAGGATGTCCTTGTTCAGCATGTAGGCGATGAACGCCTTCGCGGCCTCGGGGTGCTTGGCCTTGGCGGTCACCGCGAACCCGATCGGGAGCTGCTCGACAACCTTGTGCGTGGCGCCATCGGGCTGCGGGAACTGGAAGGAGCCGTAGGTGATGCCCTTGTCGCCGCCCTGCTTGGCGAGGTACTCGCGGGTCTCACTGGGACCCCAGCTCCCGACGAACAGGTACGCGGCCTCGCCGTCGGCCCAGCGCTGCTGGATCTGCGGGAACTTCGCCGCGTCCCAGCCGTCGATGAAGTAGCCGCCCTTGGCCAGCCGCGCCACCTGCTCGGCGGCCTTGAGCAGGCCGGGGTCGGACTTCCACGCCGCGCCGGTCTTGTCCAGCGCGGTCTTCTCCAGCCCGCCCGCGCCGACGTAGCGCGCGGCGATCTGGGTGTAGAAGTAGGCGTTGTAGAAGTTGATGTCGCCGTCCTGGCTGACCGCGGCGAGGCCGTCGGCCTTGGCCTTGTCGAACAGGCCGAACAGCTCGTCCATCGTCTTGGGCGGGGTCAGATCCTTGACCAGATCCTTGTTGTACCACCACGCGTTGCCCAGCAGCTCGTACGGGATCTCGAAAATCTTGCCGTCGGCGCCCTTGTTCTGCGGGATGTCGTAGGACGACGCGGGAATGACGTCGCGAACCTTCTTCTCGCCCTCACCGATCTTGTAGTCGAGCACGTCATCAACCGGCTGCGTGCCGCCCGGGGCGACGATCGCGGCCTTGACCTGGCTGATGTCCTGGTCGAACAGGTCGGGCACGGTGTCGGTGTTCAGCGCGGGGGCGACGTTCTGGGTGAGCAGCTTGCGACCGAGCCACTGCACGTCGACCTTGACACCGGTCTTCTCGGTGAAGCACCTGATGGCCTTGCTGAGCACCTTGCCCTGCGGCTCGTCCGCGGTCCACATGGACCAGTAGGTGAACTCCTTGTCCGTGGCGGGCTTGGTGCCGACCTCGGGGCAGGGCGCGTTGAGGTACTCCTCGACGCCCGGGAGGGTGAGCGCCGCCGCACCTCCGCCACCGCCGGAGCCCGCGTCGCCGCTCCCGCATGCCGCGAGAACGAGCGAGGACGTCGCAGCCAGCGTTATGGCCGCAAACCTGGTCGATCGCATGGTCACCACCTGATCGGATCGCCGATGATGCGTCGGCTGCGTATTTGTGCGCAGTTTTCGCTCGGTTCAAACATCTGTCAACAGCTCGACGCACGATGTCGCACGGCGAACCAGTGACGATTGGTTTATACCACCTGAGCGGCCGGACTTGGGCCGCCGATCGGTCCCGGAGACGGCCCTGGTGCGGTCGCGGCGGGGTGCGGCATACTGCCCGCGGGCGAGGTCTCGCGCCCGACCTCCTGACCGGGAGTCCACGCCTCCCGGCACCCGCGGAGGCGAAGGGGATGGATGTCCTCGGACCGGTCCGACCTTCGCCGTGGCCCCCGCACGGGGCGACCGGACGCGACGCGTGGAGTCCGCCGGTGCGCCCGGGAGCCGACGCCATGACCCGTCAGAAGAGTCTCAAGAGCCTGGTGCGCAAGCGGATGACGCACACCGGCGAGTCCTACACGACCGCGCGCAGGCACCTGCTCGCCCAGCAGGGCCGGGCCGCCGCGCCCGCGTTCCCGCCGGGGGTGCTCGCCGGCTACACCGCCACCGGCGGCGGCACGCACCACCCGTCCGCGCTGCTGCGCAACGTGCTCGCCCAGCGCGGTGTCCGCGCGCCGCACACCGGGACGCCCTACAGCGAGGCGATGCTCGCCGGACTCGGCGGCGGAATCGGCTTCCTGTACGCGGTGTTCGAGTACCGGGACTTCCCGTACCCGACGATGACCGTGGTCGCCCAGCACCACCCGGAGCCGTTCCTGCCCGCCGCGCTCACCCGACTCGGCGCCACCCACCAGGCCACCACGACCACGAGCGCGAAGGTCGCCGCCCGGCGACTCGCCGAGGCGCTGGACGCGGGACTGCCCGCGGTGTGCACTGTGGACCGTGCGGGTTTGCCTTGGCACGCGGTGGAAAACGGGTTCTCCGGCGACCCGTACGAGGTGGCCGTGATCGGCCGCGACGGCGACGCCGTGTACCTGGACGACGTGTGTGTCCGGCCGAACCCGTTGGCACACCAGGACTTCCTGGCCGCGTGGGGCGCCACGGCCAAGCACCGACTGCTCACCGTGACCGACGCGCCGGAGGTCGACCTCGCCGCCGCCGTCCGCGACGCCGTGGCCACCACGGTCGCCCACCTGACCGGCCCGGTGCTCGGCCACGCCTACGACGTCAACTTCGGCCTGTCCGGCATGGGCCGCCTGGTGGCCGCGCTCGGCGACCGCACCGGCCGCAAGGGCTGGTCGACGCTGTTCGGCGGCCCGGCCGCGCTGTTCTGGGGCCTGCGCAGGCTGCACGACTGCCTCGAACTGGAGTACACCGCGCCCGGCGCCACCCGCCCGCTCTATGCCGAGTTCCTCACCGAGGCCGCTCCCCTGGTCGGCGACGACCGGTACCTGGCCGCGGCCGCCCTGTTCCGCACCTCGGGCGAACACTGGTCCGCGCTCGCCGCGCACGCCCTGTCGGCCGCCCCCGCCCTGACCCGCTACGACGACCTCGCCGAGCGCAAGCTGACGCTGATGATCACCGGCGGCGACAAGGCGGAAATCCGTGCTGTCAGCCGGGAAATGGCCGCCCTGCCCGCCGCCTACGAGGCCGCCCCACTCGGCGACGACGCGAGGGACAAGGTTCTCGATCGACTCCACGACCACGCCGACGCCGCCATGACGGCCGAGCGGGAGGCGGTGGCGCTGCTCAGCCGAGCGCGTTCGTGATGGACGCCAGCACGTCCTCGGCCGAGCCGCGCGCGGTGAACCCGGCGGCGAGCCGGTGTCCCCCGCCGCCCAGCCGTTCGGCGACCGCGCGGACGTCGACGGCGCCGACCGCGCGCAGCGACACCGTCCACCGGCCAGGGGCCAGTTCCTTTGCCACCGCGGCGATCTCGGCGCCCGCGGTGGCGCGCACCAGGTCGATCACGCTGTCCACGTCCTCCGGGCGCACACCGTCCACATCGGACGAATAGACCACGGTGCGCACCAGGCCGAGCCCATCGGCCGCGTCGGGCACCAGCTCGGCGCGGCCGAGCGCGGCGGACACCATACGCAGCCACGGAAACGGGTGCGAGTCCATCAGGTCGCGGGTGAGCGCGGCGGCGTCGACACCCGCGTCGAGCAGGCGGGCGGCGACTCGGTGGGTGCGGGCGGTGGCGCGGCGGAAGGAGCTGGTGTCGGTGACGATCCCGGCGTAGACGCACGCCGCGATCGCCGCGTCCAGCGTGACGCCGAGTTCGTCCAAGAGGTCGAGGACCAGGATCGCGGTGGCCTCGGCGGTCTCGTCCACGAGGTGGTCGGTGCCGAACCGGGTGTTGCCCAGATGGTGATCGACAACGAGCACGCGTCCGCCCGCGGCGATGGTCGCGGCAACCCGGTCCGCCAGCGCGCCGAGCCTGCCCACCGTGCCACAGTCGAGCACGACAAGCAGCGGCGGCACGGCCGGGACCTCGGCGGCGGGCACCACGAGACCGCCAGGATCCAGGCGCCGCAAGGCATCGGGCGCCCGAGCGGGCGAGGCGAACGAGACCCGCACCCGGGCCCCGCGCGCCCGCAGCGCGATCGCCAGGGCGAGCGCGCTGCCGAGCGCGTCGGCGTCCGGGTTGACGTGCGCGAGCAAGGTGACATCGGTGGCGGCGCGCAGCAGGGCGGCCGCGGCCGCGAGTTCGGTGCCCATCCCGCCAGCCTCACGCACTCCCCGCGTCGTTGCCACCCGAATTCGCCTCCGACAGGCCCCGACCACCAGCGCCACCGGACCAAAGGTCTACGCCAATCCCCACCCGCCCAATCCCCACCCGCCCTGGGGGCCTGCCCTGCTCCAGCTTATCGGCCAGTGGGGGGTTGGGCAGGGGTGGGCGGTTTTCTGTGGATGGTTCAAGTGGATGTGGACAACTTCGTCACGGCGGCTTGGCCAACTGCTGGCCGATGAACCCCAGCGCGTCCGGCAGCACCCGGGTCCAGTAGGCGTCATCGTGGCCGCCGGGGCCGATCACGGCGGCCTCCGGCTTCGTCCTGGCGACAAGCTGGCGCGCGACCGGCAGGAACGAATCCCCGGTGCCGCACCAGATTCCGAGCGCCGGGCCTGCCAACTGCTCGGTGTGGCGCAGCGGTTCCGTGGCCTCCCACTGCGCGCGGCTGGCGAACACCGACCGCGCGCGGGCCTCGGTCCAGGAGGTGAACAGGGCCGGACTGATCGCGGCCGCCGCGCGCACGGTCGGGCGGTGGGCACGGACGTAGCCGAGCGCCCCGTACGCGCCCATCGAGATGCCCAGCACGGCCGCGGGCGCGGGTACCAGACCGAGCGCGGCCAGCCAGGTGGGCATGTCCTCGTCGAGCATGCGCTGTGGGTCGTCCGGCGGGTTCGCCACCCAGTACGAGTCGCCCCCGTCGACCGCGGCCACCGCGAACGGCGGCGCCCCGGCGCGGACGACCTCGGACAGCATCGCGGGCACGCCGAGGTCGGTGAACACGCGCGCGTTGGCCCCGCGCCCGTGCAGCGCGAGGCACACCGGCAGCTCCACCATGCTGATCCCCTCGGGCCGCATGACGATCAGCTCCACCTCCCGCCCCCGCGCGGGCGACACGAGCCGCTGGACGGTCACCGGTTGGGGCAGGGGTGTGGTGGTGGTCGCGACCGTCGTGCTGGTGGCAGGCGGCGCACCGTCCACTGTGGACGGTTTGGTGGGGCGCAGCAGCCAGTAGCCGAAAACGCCAAGGCCCGCCGCGGTGCCCAATCCGGCCGCCGTGGCGGTCAACAGTGTGCGCCGCAGCCGATTCGGCGGTCCGGCGGCCATGCGAGTCCTGCCTCACCTGCGCCCTGAGCGGCCGGAGGACCGCCTCACCCGAATCTTCGCCGGTTCGGCCGCCGTACGCTAGGGCATTCGGTGCAACGTCACCGAGCGTCGTCGTCCTCGTCGTCGTCTTCGCGTGGGGCACGGTAGGGGTCGGGCTCGCCCGCGTGGGTGGCGCCGGAGGCCATCGCGGCGACTTCGGCGTCGGCCGCGCGGGCCAGGGCGAGCAGGTCCTCGATGCGCTTGGAGTCCTCGGGAATGGTGTCCGCGACGAAGGTCAGCGTCGGGGTGAACCGCACGCCGGTGCCCTGGCCGACCATGGTGCGCAGCACGCCGCGGGCGCTCTCCAGCGCGAGGGCCGCACCCTGCCGGTCGGGCTCGACGTCGAGTTTGTCGCCGAGGACCGTGTAGTACACCGTCGCGTCGTGCAGGTCGGCGGTGACCTTGGTGTCGGTGATGGTCACCCTGGCCAGGCGCGGGTCTTTGACCTCGTGCTCCAGCGCGGACGCCACTATCTGGGAGATGCGCTTCGCGAGTTTGCGGGCGCGGGGTGCGTCGGCCACGACGCTCCTTCTTTCTTGGTCGTTCGGGTCAGTCGTCGTCCGGGCCGAGGAGGCGGTGCCGGGCGGACAACAGTTCGAGTTCGGGCCGCCCGGCGACCAGACGCTCACAGGCGTCCAGCACATCGCGGACGTGGGTGGCGTCGGCGGCGACCGCGGCCACCCCGATCAACGCCCTGCGGTGCAGGTCGAGATGGCCCGCCTCGGCGACGGACACCTCGAACCGGCGGCGCAGCTCGGCCACGACCGGCTTCACCGCCGAGCGCTTCTGCTTGAGGGAGTGGACATCGCCGAGCAGGACGTCCAGCTCCAGGGCACCGACATACAACAGGCATCACCGGGTGAAAGTAGGACCGGGGTGCCCGCGACCCCGGGCCCCCCGGCAAATCGGCAGCAGCCGCGCGGCGTCTCGCGCCACTCGGAGGTCTCGATACGGTCGCCCCCCCGC